>CAYRAC010000027.1:0-16154 GCA_964422045.1 uncultured Steroidobacteraceae bacterium | reverse complement strand
TGCCACTACCACGGCTGGAGCTACAACGGCACCGGCAAGTGCGTGAACGTGCCCTACCTCGGCACCGAGCGGCTGCCGACGGGCGTGAAAAGTTATCCCGCGCGCGAAGTCGACGGCCTGATTTTCGTGTTCCCCGGCGATGCCGCCTTTGCCGATGCGCGTCTGCCCGCGAATCTCGGCTCCTCGCAGCGCAAGGACTACAAGACTCGGCGCTTGAATCGCGAGGTGGCCTGTCACTACACATTCATGCATGAGAATCTGTTCGACATGAACCACCAGTTCATGCACCGCAAGCAGATGGGCTCGATCAGCGCGCGCTGCCTGGGCCGGGCACACGGCGACAACTGGGCGCAGGTCGAATATAGCTTCAGCCGCACCGAGGGCAAATCCTCGGTGGGCGAACACGTGATCGTGGACTTGATGCGCAAGCGCGGCGAGGCGAAGAAGGACTTTTGCGATCACATGCGGATTCGCACCGACTATCCGACCCAGAGTCTGAAAGTTTGGGTGGGGCGGGATATCCAGCAAACCGACGACCCGGTGCTCGATGTGTGGCTGGGTTACACGCCGCTCGACGCAGAACAGCGCACCAATCGCACCTACGGCTATCTGTCGGTGAAGAAACCCAAGCTGCCGGGAATCATTCATGCGGTGTGGCCCTTCGTAACCTGGTTCACCGAAAATATTTTCCGCGAGGACAAGGAGATCGTGGAATACGAGCAGCGGGCCCATGACGCCCAGGGCGGGGATTGGAACAACGAAGTGTTCCCTCCGATTCGCGATCTGCGCGGCGTGCTGGCTCGCTGCGGCAAGCCCATCGATTAAATCTTCTCGACGCCGGAACAAGTTTCCATGGGACGCGGCCTGCAGCTTTGCTCGCGCAGCACTGCTGCCGCCGTGTAAGATTCTCGCTTCCTCGTGACGGGAAGGGTATGCATGCGCGCGATCAACCTTGCGGCCGGGCGCGGTCTCTACGATCGACGCATGTTGAGCACGTTGCTGGCGGGGCCATCGGCCAACCGCGTGCTGCTGTGAAGGCGGCGTGGCTGCTGCTCATCGCCTTGGGCACCGAGTGCTACGCGGCCCCGCCTGACACCGATCCTGCACAAGGGCCCGCTACCGGACCGATTGCGCCGCCGCCCGCGGCGCCCGCGACGGGTCTGTCGCGCTGGTTCAATCCTGGGACCGCGCCCTTCATTCCGGTGCCGGAAATCGCGGTCGACCCGGACAGCGGCACGACGCTCGGCCTGCTTCCGACCTGGATAAAGACCGATGATAATCACGAAATCCGGCGCATCATCGCACCGGACATTATTTACAACCCGTATTTCGGAGTGGGCGTACACGGCCGTATCTACGGCTATACATCGGAAGATGAACAATGGTCGGTGGTGAGCGGCATCCAGGAGCACGTCGAGCGCGAATTCGAAGCCGAGTACCAGGTGGGCCGGTTGCGTCAAGATCGCTGGTCGTTCAACACCCGCGTGATTTCCGATCGCGACGGCACGCCGCGCTTCTACGGCATCGGCAACGAGTCGCCGGCAATCGCCGAGACCAACTACACCAACCAGCAAGAAACCCTGCAGCAGCAAGTCGGCCTGAATTTCAGCCACGCCTGGCAACTGCTCTACACCGCGCGCTTCGAAGACGTGGATGTGCTTCCCGGCACGCTCGAGAAGGTTGCAACCATTGGCAGCCGCTTCAGCCGCTCGTTGGGAATCGGCACCAATAAGCAGATTCTGAACCGCGTATCCTTGGTGTATGACACCCGCGATAACCTGGTGGTGCCCAGCCGCGGGATGCAATTGATCGCGTATGGCGGGTTGGCGAGCCGCAAGGGACTGTTGGACGATTCGATGTACAGCGAGGTCGGCGGGGATGGGCGCGCGTTCTGGCCGCTCGCCAAGGACACCATTCTCGCCGGGCACATGTCGCTCCGCTATATGCCGACCTCGCACGATGTGCCTTTTTGGGCGCTGAGCAACATCGGCGGCGGAGAAAGCGTGGTGGGCGGCGAGCAGCCGCTGCGCGGCTTCGGTGCCGGGCGCTTCTACGATCGCGACTCCTTCTCGAGCACGGTGGAGCTGCGGCGCAAGGTGATTACCTTCGATGCCACTTCCACCCTCGTCGACGTGGAGGTGACGCCATTCATCGATGTCGGCCGGGTGTTTGCGCGCACCAGCACGCTGCCCTTCGAGCAGCTGCACCATGTCTACGGCGTCGGCTTCCGCGGAATTGCGCGCCCCTTCGTGGTCGGATATGTAGACATCGGCTACGGCAGCGAGGGCGTCGCTGCATTTACAGGTATCAACTATCCGTTCTAGGAGTGACGCATGACCATACGTTCCTTCGAAATCGTTTCAGTGCCGGTGTCGGATCAGGAAAAGTCGAAGCAATTTTATCGCGACGTGCTGGGCTTCGAGCTGCTGCGCGAAGAGCCGATGGGCCCGGGCCAAAAGTGGATTCAACTTGCGCCCAAGGGGTGCTCCACTACGATCGCCCTGGTCATGTGGTTCGACGGCATGCGTCCCGGCGGCCTGCAAGGAGTCATGCTCAATTGCAGCGACATCGAGCGCGACCATGCGGATCTCACGCAGCGCGGACTCGCCCTCACAGAGATCAAGCAAGAACCGTGGGGCCGCTATTCGATGTTCAAGGACCCGGACGGCAACGGCTGGATATTGCGCCAGCCGCCGGGCTAGTGCGCGGGTCTGTCGCTGCAGAAATTACGCACGCGCTCGCTGGGATTGTGCAGGTAATTGTCCACGTAGTAGCCGATCAGCGTTCGCGCGTAACTCACATCCTTCGATTCGACGAGCGCAGACGCATCGTTGATCCAGCCGTCGATGCACGCGCTGCGCGTCGCGCCGCCGCCGGCGCAGGCGAGCAGATTGGCAAACGCCGTGGTGTAGGCGCTGAATTCCTTGCGCCGCATGGGTTTGCCATGCCCGGGCACGAGCCAGTCGAAATGCACCTTGCCGAGGTGCTCGAGCGAAGCGCGCCAGCGCGCCGGACAGGCGCTTTCGAAAAACGGGGCGGGCAGGGTGACCAGATCACCGGCAAGCAACACCCGCGTTTCAGGGTCGAATACCCACACATCGCCTGCGCTGACGGCGTGTGATTCCAAGTGCAGCTGCAAGCGGCGCCCCGCGATGTTCAACGCGGCGCTGCGTGCAATGACGACGGTCGGGCCGAGTGCCGCGCCTTGATCGATCAAGGCGATTTCGGCGCGCATGGCGGCAATCGATTCCGGCTGCTTGGCAGCAGCAATCTGCGTCAGCAATTGCGCGCGGTAATCGGCGAGGAATCCCGTGCGCGCCGCATCGATCGCGGAGCTGGCGTAAACGACGATATCGGGGAACGCGGCGCGCAGCAGCGGATTGCCGCCGACATGATCCAAGTGCCAGTGTGAATTGATGATGGCGACGATGGGCTGTGCCTGTGCGCGGGCGAAATCGAGGACCTGCTGCGCGTGTTCCCGATGGCGGCCGGTGTCGAACACGATCAAGCCGCGCGCTGCGGCAATGACGATGCTGTTGCCGTCGGGCTGGCGGTTCGGCGTCGCTTCGCCCTCGATAAGATAGGTGCCCGGTGCGATCAGCGAGGCAGCGGCGGCCGCGCCGCAAAGCAAGGCGAGCGACAGCGCGCAGGCTCGAGCGAACATGGGCAGGGATAGCATAGCTTCGCCACGATTCTAACCCGTGTAGACTTGCGCCAGAAGATCAAGGGGACTTATGCGCACAGTCATTGTGTTCGCGGGTTTGCTGCTCACGCAGCTGGCCGCGGCGGAAACCACGGCGACGCGGATCGCGGTGGCGGAGCTGGCCAAGCCGCCGGCGGCGGCCGAGCACTTCAGCGTGGTATCGACGGCGGGCAAGCACGGCGACTCGAGCCGCTGGACCACGGCCGACGGACTGCGCATGGGCCGCGAGAGTTTCGTGCTGCGCGGGCAGGTGTTCGAACAGGACAGCGCAGCGCAGGTCGGTGCGGATGGAATGCTGAGCCGAGTCACGATTCGCGGCTTTACACCGAATGGCGATGCGGCGGAGAGTTTCTCCATCGCCCACGGCCGGGCGACCTGGAAGAGTCCGGTCGACGGCGGCTCGGCGGCCTATTCGGCGCCTGCCTTGTATGTGGCGTTCGGCGGTCCGGTCGACCTGACGGCTGATTTTGCCGAGCGCTTGATTGCCGCGCCCGATAAGTCGCTTGCCTTGCTACCGGCAGGCCGTGCGCATGCCGAAACCCTCGCCAGCGCCAGTGTCGGCACGGGAGCCGCCAAGAAACAGCTGACCGCCTATGCGATGACGGGCGTCAGCAACACACCCATTCCGGTTTGGATGGATGAGTCGGGCAGGTTCTTCGCCTCGGTCGGTTCCTTGTCGTGGATTCGCAGCGGCTTCGAATCCTCAGCAGCGCTGCTGCAGAAGACGCAGGACGAGGCGCTCGCGAAGCGCTCGCCGGCGCTGGTGAAATCCCTGCTGAAGACCCCGCCCGGGCCGGTGGCGTTTACTCACGTTCGCGCCTTCCTCGCGGGAGATCACTTTGCCGAGGATCAGACGGTCATTTTCGCCAAGGGCGTGATTACGCAAGCTCGGGCCGCGAGCGAAGTGACCGTGCCGGCCGGTGCACAGGTGATCGACGGGCGCGGTAAAACCTTGGTGCCGGGCCTGTGGGATTCGCATATGCATTTCCAGGACGATGCCAGCGGGCCTGCACTGCTATCGCTTGGCATCACCTCGGCGCGCGATCCGGGAAACAACAATGCGCTCACCCTGGCGCGCGCTCAGCGCCGCGCGCAAGGCTTGTTGCTCAGCCCACGGATCTATCCGTCGGTGCTGATCGATGGCAAGGGCCCGAATACGGCGCAATCGGGGAGCGTTGCGACCTCGCAGGAAGAGGCGCTCGCAATCGTGCGCAAAGCCAAGGCGCAGGGTTTCGTTGCGATCAAGATATACGGCAGCTTCAATCCGGCGTGGGTCAAGGCGACGGCCGCCGAGGCGCACCGTCTGGGATTGCATGTACACGGACATCTGCCGGCGGGAATGCGAACTTCGCAGGCCATCGACGATGGCTATGATGAGATCACGCATATTTATTTCGTGATGATGCAAGCGATGCCCGATGAGGTGGTGAACCAGTCGAACGGCATGGCCCGATTTCTGGGGCCAGGCCGCTACGCCAAGGACGTCAAGCTCGACGCGGAGCCGATGAAATCCCTGATTGGCAAAATGGCGCAGCGGAAAATTACCGTGGACCCCACCTTGGTCGTCGCCGAAAGCCTGTATGTTCCCGAAAACGGCGATCTATCGCCGGCGTATGCACCCTTTGTCGGCACGCTGCCGCCGGCGGTCGAACGCGGTTTCCGCCAGGGCGGCTTCGCGATGCCGCCGGGCGTGACCCGCGCGGACTTCAGGGCGAGCTTCAATAAATTGAGCCAACTCGTCGGCGCATTGCATGAAGCGGGAGTTCCGATCGTTGCCGGCACCGACGGCTCGGGGATGGAACTGGTCCGCGAGCTCGAACTGTACGTCGCGGCGGGCTTCACGCCCGCGCAGGCGCTTGCCAGCGCGACGATCCAAACCGCGCACCTGGTCGGAGCGGATGCGCACACGGGCTCCATCACCGTCGGCAAAGCGGCCGATTTGGTGCTGGTGGACGGTAATCCGTCGAAACACGTCGGCGACCTGCGCCACACGCTCATCGTGGTGATGGACGGCAAGATGATGGACGCCGATGCGTTGCGCGCCGCGGGCGGCTTTTCCGGCAAGCCGGCGCTCGCCGACTAGCGCCATGGAGCCGCGAAATCGACGCCCGCGAGTACGCCCTGCGGGAATCATAGTCACACGGGTACGGCGCCCCGCGATTCGCACCGCACAGGTCACGGTGCTGTTTGCTGACTTGCGCGGCTATACGGGGCTGGCCGAACGCCTGTCCGCGGCCCGCGTGGTGCCGCTGCTGGATGAATTCCTGCGCACACTCGCCGCCGCGGCGGAGCGTTTCGGCGGAACCATATTTCACATGGCCGGTGACGGATTGATGGCAGGTTTCGCCGTAGACGATGAGCGCGGCAACGGCGCCCGCGAGGCGCTGGCCGCCGGACGCGCCATGCTCGAGGAATTCGCACCGATTGCCGCCCGCTGGCGCAAGGAGCTCAAGATCGAAGCGGGAATCGGTGTCGGTCTGCATCTTGGGGACGTTGCCGTCGGAGCGCTCGGGCCGTCCGGGCTCCAGGCGATCACCCTGATCGGCGATACAGTCAATGTCGCGGCGCGACTTTGCAGCCGGGCTCGAGCCGGTGAAGTATTGTTCTCGTGCACGGTGGCCGCCGCGCTCGAGATCGCCGGAGCAACGCCCACCGCCGCAGGCGAGGTACCATTTCTGCAGCTGCCGCAGTTCGAGTTACGCGGCCGGCGCGGACCGATCGACATCTGGTGCGTACCGGCGGCCTCGCGCCTCGCGCTGTAGCGCGCTCGAATGGTGCCTCGGGCCGGGGTCGAACCGGCATGACCTTGCGGCCAACGGATTTTCGTACCCGCTACGCCTTACGTCGCCGCGCTTGCGCGCGTTTGGGGTCTGGAGCGCGCCACCACCATAACAGCGTGTTGCTGCGTTAGGGCCCACCGTCCGCTCTCTACACCTGCCTGTCCACGCGGTCGTCGGCAGGATTGGCTCGGCGTTGCCTCGGAAGTCCAAGGGTTCACCGACTTTGATGGGATCCAGCAGGCGGTTTCCTACCTGCCGCTCAATTTCTTCAAGTCCGTTGCGTCTACCAATTTCGCCACCGAGGCTGAAGTGCATAGTGTACCGATTCCCGCTTCACGGCGGATGCGATCCGCAGCAGCAGCCCGCTGATTGCCAAGATCTGAAACGGCAAGTAGGCGATCAAAGTAGCCACTCCGCCTTGCAACGGATTCTTGGCGAAGTCGATCAAGAAGACCAGTGCGATGTACTCGACCGCAACGAAGCGCAAGGTTCGCAATAGCCTGCGATCGATTGTCGCGGCGAGCGGCTTGATCGACAAAATCGACAGCAAGCAGATGCAAAAAACGCCGATCCCCAAGAGCGTCAATGCAGGCCGCGGAAACGGCCTCGTGAGGTTGTGCAGAAGCCAGGCAACGAGAGCCAAATGTACGAGATGCGCCGCGGCGAACGCGAGACCAAAATCGCGGCCGTGGTGCGCCAAGGCGCGGAACTTCGGGCCGAAGACGTTTGCCAACGAGCTGCCGGCATATCCCAACCAAAATAACAGGAAGGACCAGCGAGCGGTGGCCTTGAGCGCAAGCGCCAGTTTTTCGCCCGGCGCTGCGCCGTGGCGCGCAAGGAACGCGATGACCAGCGCCACCATGAACGCTCCGGCCATCCCCCCGGCCGTTGTTCGCTTGTGCATTGCAGAACACCCCTTCCTGTGGGGGTGATGGTAACCCGCGCGGAAACTTCAGGCGAGGGTGCGGGCTTTTAGTGCGGTTGCCGCAGCACGTAGCGGTCTCGATATTAGTGCAGCCACTGGTCGAGTTGGGCTTTCCAGGCGTCGCGTGCTTGCTGCCCGTCGGAACTTCCAAACTGCGTCGGGTTGGGGCGCTGTGGCGGGAAGAACTGCTCTTGCATGTCAGTCTCCACAAAGTTGCTCGCCATGGGGGCGTCGGATTTTACACCTGACCGTGCCGAATGCTAGCGCCGCGGCATGACAAACGCATTGCAGTGCAGCGACCGTTAAGCGACAAGGCTATACTTCGCGCTTGTTTCGCTACTTTGAAAATCTGGTCTCGCCGTATCCGAATGCGCCGCCGCCCCCGCTGCCACAGGGCTTTTTTGCCTTCCTCTGGGCGTGCGCCCGCGGCGTGCGGCGATACATCGCGGCAATGACTTTGTTCACTGCCGTCATCGGCGTATTCGAGGCGTTGCTGTTCGGCTTTCTCGGTCGAGTCGTCGATTGGCTGGCCAAGATTCCGCCTGCGCGACTGTGGGCCGAGCAGAAGGGTCCCTTGCTATTGCTGGCCGGGATCCTCGCCGGCAGCACCGCACTCATCGGCTTGCAGAGCCTGTACAAGCAGCAAACGCTCGCCGGCAATTTTGCGATGCGGCTGCGCTGGAATTTTCATCGCAACATGCTGGCGCAGAGCCTCTCCTTCTACCAGGACGAGTTCGCGGGACGGGTCGCGGCAAAGTTGATGCAAACCGCACTCGCGGTCCGTGATACGTGGATGATACTGACGGACATCATGGTGTTCATCGTGATCTACTTCGTCACGATTGCTCTGGTTGTCGGCAATTTCAATCTCTGGCTGCTGGTACCGTTCTTGGGTTGGCTCGGCGTCTATCTTCTAGCCATCGTCTACTTTGTGCCGCGGCTCGGCGCAGTCGCCATGGCCCAGGCCGATGCGCGTTCGCTGATGACCGGCCGGATCACCGATGCCTACACCAACATCACGACCGTCAAGCTGTTCTCGCATACGCAGCGCGAAGCCGGCTACGTACAGGGCGCCATGGCGGAGTTCCTGCAGACGGTGTATCGGCAAATGCGGATGGTAACCGGGTTCGAGATTGTCAACCACGGCCTCAGCATGGGACTGATTGCGAGCACGGCCGGCGTCACGCTGTGGCTTTGGACGCAAAACCGGGTGGGCGTCGGCGCGGTCGCCGCGACGACCGCCATGGCGCTGCGGCTCAACGGAATTTCGCACTGGGTCATGTGGGAAATGGCATCGTTGTTCGAACAAATCGGTACGGTGCAGGACGGCATCACCACGCTGGCACGCTCGCCCACGGTGCTCGACGCTGCGGACGCTCAGCCGCTGCGGGTGACGCGCGGCGACATCCGCTTCGAACAGGTGAGTTTCTCGTATGGCGCGGTCTCGAACCCGCCCCGACCGGTCATCGACAATCTGAATCTGCACATTCGCCCGGGCGAGAAAATCGGTCTGGTAGGGCGCTCCGGCGCCGGCAAGAGCACCATCGTCAATCTGTTGCTGCGCTTCTACGACATTTCCCACGGGCGGGTGTTGATCGACGGTCAGGACATTGCGCACGCGACGCAGGATAGTCTACGCGCACAAATCGGTATGGTGACCCAGGACACCTCGCTCCTGCACCGCTCGGTGAGCGACAACATTTGTTATGGCCGGCCGGATGCCAGCGAGGCCGACATGCTGGCTGCGGCCAAGCGCGCCGAGGCACACGATTTCATCGTGGCGCTGAGCGATGCCAAGGGACGCACCGGCTACCAGGCGCATGTGGGCGAGCGTGGCGTGAAGCTCAGCGGCGGACAGCGCCAGCGCATTGCCATCGCGCGCGTGATGCTGAAGGACGCCCCGATACTGCTGCTCGATGAAGCCACCAGCGCGCTCGACAGCGAAGTCGAAGCCGCCATTCAGCAGAGTCTGTATCGCTTGATGGAAGGCAAGACCGTGGTCGCGATCGCGCATCGGCTCTCGACCATCGCTGCCATGGACCGGTTGATCGTGCTCGACAAAGGCCGCATCGTCGAGGAGGGCAATCACTATTCCTTGCTCGCCGAAGGCGGATTGTACGCGCGGCTGTGGGCGCATCAGAGCGGCGGATTCTTGGGCGAGGACGCCGAGGAGAACGGGCTGCCGCCGCGTCAAATGTCGGCGGCTACCTTGAGTCCTTCGTAGACGGCCTCCTCGGCCGTGCGCGGTGCCGCCGCGTCGCCGATGACGTGGACCTGCATGTCGAGACCTTGCAGAGCCTCGGACAGTTCCTCGACCGGACTGTGGCCGGTACACAGCACCAACGTGTCGACCTTGTCGATGACCACCGCTTCGCCGCTGCTCTGATGCTGCAAATAGACGCTGTCCGCGTCGCTGCCGTAGAGGCGCATGTACGTGAGGACCTTGATTCCCAATTTGTGCAGCGAACCCGCGGCCTGGTCGCGTACGTAAAACGGCAGGGTTTCGCCGGCGGCAATGCCACTGACCGCCAAGCGCACACTGCGGCCCTGTTGTGCCAGATGTTCGGCGATCCCGATGCCTATCCAATCCGCGCGCCAATCCACGACCACCACCGATTGACCGACCACGGTCTGACCACGCAGCACTTGCCACGCGTCGACGATTTGCAGTGCGCCTTCCTGCGGGAATTCGGGGCGGTAGGGCACGGCTCCGGTAGCGATCACGACCACGTCCGGAGCGGCTTCGCTCACTGCCGCGCGGTCTATGCGTGCACCGGTAACGACGTGCACTCCTGCTAATTCCATTTCGCGCTTGAGATTGGTGATGATGCCGCCGAACTCCGCGCGGCCCGGCAGCAATTGCGCGAGCAACGCCTGGCCGCCCAAGCGCCGCTCGGCCTCGTAGAGGCTGGTGTGATGACCGCGTTCGGCTGCGATTGCCGCCGCCTTCATGCCGGCCGGGCCGCCGCCTATGACCATCACCCGTTTGGCTCGCGCGGCAGGGGCCAGCGTTCCGAAGACGAGCTCACGTCCGCTCACCGGATTCTGGATGCAGGAAATTGGATAGCCCTTGTGAAAGTGGCCGATGCACGCTTGATTGCAGGCGATGCAGGCGCGGATGTCATCGAGCGCGCCCCGCAGGGTTTTGTTCGGCATCTCAGGATCGCAAATCAGGGCGCGTGTCATGCCGCACACGTCCGCATGGTTGGCGGCAATCACGGCATCCGCCTCTTGCGGCTGATTGATGCGGCCGGTCACGAACACCGGTATGCGCGATTGGCGCTTGATACGCGCCGCATACGGCACGACGTAAGCGCTCTTGAACGCCATGGGCGGTGCGATATGAATGGCCCCGCCCAAACTCGCGGAGGTGCCGAGCGTGACGTGCACGTAGTCGATGCTGTCGCCGAGCTGCGCAACGGCTTCGAGAGTCTCATCCTGCGTCAAACCTTGCTCATCGACCTCGGAACCTGAAATTCTGAGGCCCACCACGAAATCGGCGCTCGCCTGGGCGCGGATCTCGCGGATCACTTCACGCAAGAAGCGCAGGCGGCCCTGAATGTCGCCGCCGTACGCGTCGCTGCGCACGTTGACGCGGGGGTTCAAGAACTGCGCCGGCAAATAGCCATGGCTGGCGACGATTTCCACGCCGTCCAATCCCGCGCTCTGCATGCGCCGGGCCGCCGCGCCGTAGCCGCGCACGATGGAGTCGATCATCGGCTTCTGCAACGCGCGCGGCATGACATGAAAGCGCTCGTTCGGCACGCTGGAAGGTGCGTAGGCCACGTTCAGCAATCCGCCGTCCGCTTCGGCCATCTCGCGGCCGGGATGGAACAGCTGGGCAAAGAGCACGGTACCGTGGCGATGCACCGCTTGCGCGACGTTGCGGTAACCCTCGATCGAGCGATCGTCGGTCGCCATCAGCACGTGGTTGGTATAGCGCGCCGTCTCGTGGACCCCAGATACCTGCAGCACGATCAAGCCCACGCCGCCGCGGGCGCGCGCCTCCTGATACGCCACCAGGGCCGCGTTGACGGTGCCGTCCACCGGCAGGGTCGTATCGTGACCCGTCGACATGATGCGATTCTTGAGCGTGCAGCCGCGAATTCGCAGCGGCTGGAAAAGATGCGTCAATGCCGTCATGCACGAATAGTAATATATCCGCCGTCACCATCGCGTGGCGCCGGCCGATCATCCGCAGGCAGCAGCAGATTACCGACTCTTAAGGCCGAAGCGATCACACCGTTTTCTGCAGATTGATCAATAGTTTAGGACCGCTCAGGGGTCTGCCGAATGCGGCGCTGTCCTACAGACACCCAATCGACGTCAACTCACGATAACCCTCACGCGTTTGAGCACTAGGTTTGTTCGCATTGGGTTCGACACTAACTAAGGAGTCCGCAATGAAAACTTCTCGCAAGGCGCTGCTGGTGGGCCTGATGATGGCCGCCGGTGCGGTTGCCGCGCCCAGCATCGCGTCAGCCGGAGTCGCCATCGACATCGACGTCGCGCCGCCGCCCGTACGCGTCGAGGCCGTCCCAGAACCGCGCGTCGGATTTGCCTGGGCGCCGGGATTTTGGGAATGGCAGGGCGGCGCCCACGTGTGGGTGCCGGGACATTACATCCGCGAGCGCCGCGGCTATCACTGGGTGGCCGACCGTTGGGATCAGCGCGGACCGCATTGGCATCATGAGCGGGGCCACTGGGAGCGATAAGCGCGGTTGAGGTAAGCTTAAGCGGGCGGGTGGGGGTGTTCTTCCCTCACCCGCACATGCGTTAAAGTACATGCTCCCGTGAGCACGCCCGCTGCGCTACGAATTGGACTCATTGCCGATACCCACGGCCTCCTGCGGCCCGAGGCGCGCGCGTTCCTCGCCGGTTGCGATTACATCGTTCACGGCGGCGACATCGGGCGTGCCGAAATTCTCGATGAATTGGGCGCAATGGCGCCGTTGATTGCGATCCGCGGCAACAACGACACCGCGCCCTGGGCGGCAGCCCTCCCGCAGACCGAATTGGTGCGCATGGGCGGCATCTTCGTTTACGTCATTCACAATCTCGCGGAGCTCGCCATCGAACCTGCCGCGCGCGGAGTGCGCGCGATCATCTCGGGGCACTCGCACATACCGCGAGTGGCGGAGAAGGACGGCGTTTTGTACGTCAATCCAGGAAGCTGCGGCCCGAGACGTTTCAAACTTCCGATTTGCATCGGGGAACTCCTGCTGACCGGCAGCCGACTGAGCGCACGTGTCGTTGATTTAATCGGAGGCGTCGATGTTGCAACTACGACCGTCATGTGAGTGCTGCGATTCGCCGCTGCCGCCGGACTCCACCGAGGCGCGGATCTGCTCGTTCGAGTGTACGTTCTGCGCGGTGTGTGCGGACACACGGCTGCACGGCCGCTGCCCCAACTGCGGCGGGGAATTGCTCGCGCGGCCGAGGCGCCCGGCCCAAGAGTTGATGGCACACCCGGCATCGACCCGGCGGATTTACAATCCAGGCGGCTGTCCTTAAGTTCCGGGGCCGCCGGGATCCCCCGGGCCTTGAATCCATCCCGGAGTGACGAATCGGTAGATCCCTGCCCCGAGCGCGCCCCCCAATAGGGGTGCGGCCCAGAAGAGCCACAGTTGCTCGAGTGCCCAACCTTGCACGAACACGGCAGGCCCGGTGCTGCGCGCGGGATTCACGGACGTGTTGGTCACGGGGATGCTGATCAGATGGATCAGCGTGAGCGTGAGGCCAATGGCGAGCGGCGCGAAGCCGACGGGCGCCTTTTTGTCGGTGGCTCCCATGATGACAAATAGAAAAATCGCGGTCATCACGACTTCACAGACGAAACCCGACACCATGCTGTAGTTGCCGGGCGAGTGATCGGCAAACCCGTTGGCGGCAAGACCGCCGGCGAGAGGATCCGTGCCGTTGCCTGCGGCAATGAACAGCAATACCCAGGCTGCGGCAATGCCGCCAAGCACTTGAACGACCCAGTAGGGAAACATTTCCTTGGCGGGATGGCGGCCGCCGACCACCAATCCCAAGGTGACGGCGGGATTCAAGTGGCAACCCGACACATGACCGATGGCAAAAGCCATGGTGACCACCGTGAGGCCGAAGGCCAGCGACACCCCGAGCAGGCCGATTCCGACGTGCGGGAAGGCTGCGGCCAGCACGGCGCTGCCACAGCCGCCGAGCACCAACCAAAACGTACCGATGAACTCGGCGGCGAGTTTCTTCGAAAGCGGCATCGTTGACTCCTGTCTTTTCTTGTCGTTCTTACCGGGCCGCAAAAATACCAGATTCGAGGTTAAACCTAAACTTCGCATCCAAGCACTCACTCGTTACATCGCGCTATGTCATACGCGCGAGACGCGGCCGCACCGGCGGGCGCGGCAAATGTTGGTGCGCCGAATTTGCTGGAGCGATGATGCTTTCAATCTTGGTTTGCCATTCGCATTTCCTTCGCCTCGATCACAAGCAGGTACTGCGCGCGAAGCCCTATCCGCCGCTCGCCACCTTGCAGGTGGCCGCGATGCTGCGTCAGGCCGGGCATCGAGTATCGTTCTTCGATGCGATGCTGGCCGAGGGAATCGACGAATATCATTCCGTGCTGCAGGCCCAGCATCCGCAGCTGCTGCTCTTCTACGAAGATAATTTCAACTTCCTGAGCAAGATGTGCCTGGGCGCGATGCGGCGCGCCGCCTGCGAAATGATCGTCTCGGCGCGCCGTGCCGGCGCCCGGGTCATTGCGGCCGGGCCCGATGTCAGCGACGCTGCGGGGCCCTATCTCAAAGCCGGCGCCGATCTGGCGTTGGTCGGCGAGGGACTATCGGCGCTGTTTGAGATTCTGTCGCGGCTCGATGCCAATCCCGAGACCGATCGCGCGGATCTCATCCGCGGAGTCGGCGGGGTGGTGGCGTTTGCCGCCGGTCAGGCATTGACGAAGAGTGCTTCCAGGGCATCGCCGATCTTGGCTGAAGTTGGTCTAGCGGCATGGGATTTGGTTGACATGCAGCGTTATCGCAGCGTGTGGCTACGAGCGCACGGTTATTTCAGCTTGAACATGGCCGCTTCGCGCGGCTGCCCGTTCCGCTGTGCTTGGTGCGCAAAACCCATTTGGGGCAATCAGTACCTGCAGCGAAATGCCGCGGAGGTCGCGGGTGAAATGGCTCATCTGAAGCGATCCTTCCATCCTGACCACATTTGGTTCGCGGACGACATTTTTGGATTTCGCGTCGATTGGGTCGCCCAGTTTGCCGCTGCCGTGCAGGCGGCTGACGCGCAGATTCCCTTCACCATACAAATGCGCGCGGACTTGGTGAGCGAGCGCATGGCCGAGGCGCTACGCGATGCCGGATGCCGTGAGGTCTGGATCGGCGCGGAGAGCGGCAGTCAACGGGTGTTGGATGCGATGAACAAGGGCACCACCGTGGCCGAGATCCGCATCGCTCGCGAGCGCCTGAAATCCGTCGGCATCCGCGTCGGATTTTTCATTCAATTGGGATACATGCATGAGCAGCTGGAGGACCTCCAGGCAACACGCGATCTGCTACACGCTGCGCGGCCGGATGAGATCGGCGTCAGCGTCTCGTATCCCTTGCCGGGGACAAAGTTTTACGAGCTGGTCAAGGCGCAGCTACGCGACAAGACTCACTGGCAGGAAAGCAACGATCTTGAAATGATGTTTCAGGGAACCTACGCCTCGGACTTTTACCGCGCAGTCAGAAATCTGCTGCACGATCAGATAGCGCTGCAGACGGCCGTCGATGCGCCGGACGGCGAATCGCATGGCCGCGCGCGCCGCGCGCTTGATCAGCGTTGGCAGGATTTGATGGCGCAAGAGCTGCAGTACCGTTCGCCGCTCGACCGTTCGGCCGCCGCCGGATGAAGACGCGGCTGCCAGGGCCGAAGACCTTGCAGCGCATGCTGCGCACCCTCACCGAGGCGCTCGCGCGAGAGCTTGCCCGGCCGTCGCCGAGCGCGCCCCTGTGGACGGATATCGAGTGGCGGCTCGCGCACGCGGTGTGCGCGATGCACGGAGTTTCGCCCCTGCTAGCGCGCTGCCTGCCGTGGTCAGGCCCCGGCGGTTGGCGTCAATTTCTTGAAGAACAAAGATTGCATACCAAGAATAGACACGCCCGCATCACTCAGTTCCTGCGTGAGATCGATCAGCGAATGGGCGAGGCTGGCGTTGCCGCGGTCGCATTGAAGGGCGTCGCGCTGCACGCACTCGGGGTGTATCGAGCGGGCGACCGGCCGATGGCGGACATCGATTTGCTGGTGCGGCCGGCCGATACGCAGCGCAGCGCCCGGGCGCTCGAATCGATGGGGTTGCGCGAGTGCTACCGGACGTGGAAGGAACGGGTGTTCACGCCGGTGGACGGGCATCCGCCCGGTGCTTTGGGGGAGCACTCGAACAACAATATCAAATTAGAATTGCATGAGCGCATCGGCGAGCGGTTGCCGTGGCAAATCGTCGATATTTCGGAACACATATTTCCCCGCGATTCGCGGCCGGGCTTGAATGCCTATCCATCGACGGCCTCCCTGATGATGCATCTGCTGCTGCACGCGGCCGGATCGATGGCGATGCAAGGGCTGCGGCTCATGCACGTTCACGATCTGGCTCAATTGTCGCTGCGCATGACGCACCGGGACTGGGACGAACTCCTGGCCTATCGCCCATGCGCGCAGCCGCTGTGGTGGGCGCTGCCGCCGCTGAAGCTGACCGCGCGCTACTATTCGTCGCAGG
>CAYRAC010000026.1:0-16769 GCA_964422045.1 uncultured Steroidobacteraceae bacterium | reverse complement strand
TGTATCGCTTCGTGTCCGCATCCGCCGTCGCCGAGCGCTGGTCCTGCACTCGCGGTCCGCAAGGAACTGTCTGCGGCTTCGATGGGCATGCGCAATGCGAATTGAGCGTAAGCCGCCGCACAGAACGAGAACAGTGCGGCTGATTGGGATCGCACGCAGCGCTGCCGCAATCGCGCTCATGCCAGCCGGCACGTGCCACGTTCGACAACCAAAACGACAAATAGTTGCCTCAGGCCGCCGCCGCGTACCAGCCGCATTCATGCGGCCGGCGGAGTACAATCCGTCTTGAGGGCCGTCACATTCGACCCGCTCGAGGAGGCGCTAATGCGACGCACATCGCACATTATTCTTTTCGGACTTGCAGGCAAGTTCACCTTCTTGAGTTTGCGCCGCTACGAATAATGCGTTACACATATTCTTGGGAGAGGCGGATAAGGAATATTTTCCGTTTGGCGCACCTTGTGAGGTCTAACCGTGACAACGAGCGCATTGATTTTTGACGATTTCAAGACTTCCTACGAAAAGAGCGCAGCAGCGAACTTCACGCTCGCTGAGTATTTCGAGCTGTGCCGCAACGAGCCTCTGACTTACGGACTCGCGGCGGAGCGCATGATCAAGGCCATCGGCGAGCCTAGACTGGTTCAAACCAAATCCGATCCGCGGCTGCTGCGGCTGTTCGGCAATCGAACTCTCAAGTACTACGACGCATTTTCAGACTTCTACGGCATGGAAGGCGGCATCATCGAGGAAATCGTTTCCTTCTACCGTCACGCCGCGCAAGGTCTGGAAGAGCGCAAACAGGTGCTCTACCTGCTGGGCCCGGTCGGCAGCGCGAAAAGCACGCTGGCCATCAAACTCAAGAGCCTGATGGAGCGCTATCCCATCTACACGCTGGTCGATGGCGATACGGGCGAGCGCAGTCCTTTGCTCGAGTCGCCGCTCGGCATCTTCGATCCGGAGAAATTCGGCGCGCGGCTCGAAGGAGAATACGGCATTTCGCCGCGCTACCTGACGGGCATTTCGAGTCCCTGGGTGCAGAAGCGTATGCGCGCCTACAACGGCGATCTGACGCGCTTCAAAGTGCAGCGCCTCTACCCCTCGGTGCTCAACCAGCTGGCGGTCGCAAAGACCGAGCCTGGCGATGAGAATACCCAGGATATCAGCTCCCTGGTCGGCAAGGTCGACATGCGCAAGCTGAGCAAGCTCGGCCAGGACGATCCGGACGCCTACAGCTATTCGGGCGGCCTGTGTCTGACGACTCAGGGGTTGCTCGAGTTCGTGGAAATGTTCAAGGCGCCGATCAAAGTGCTGCATCCGCTGTTGACCGCGACTCAGGAGGGCAATTTCAAGGGCACCGAAGGGTTCGGTGCAATGCCCTACCAGGGCACGGTGCTCGCGCATTCGAACGAGAGCGAGTGGAATAAATTCCGCTCCAATCGCGACAACGAAGCGTTCTTGGACCGCATTTTCATCGTCAAGGTGCCGTACTGCCTGCGCGTGACCGAGGAGGTGCTGATCTATCAAAAGCTATTGCGCGAATCGACCTTGTCGAACGCGCCGTGCGCTCCGGGTACGCTGCCGATGTTGGCGCGCTACATGGTCCTATCGAGGCTCAAGGCGCCGTCGAACTCGAGTATCTATTCGAAGCTGCGCGTCTATGACGGCGAGAATCTGCGCGAGTCGGATCCGCAGGCCAAGAGCGTGGCCGAGTATCGCGAAATGGGCGGCAGCGATGAAGGCATGACCGGGTTCTCGACGCGCTATGCCTTCAAGCTCATTTCCAAGGCATTCAACCGCGACGCATCGGAGGAATCGGCGGATCCCGTGACTCTGCTCAAGGTGATCGAAGAGAGCATCGGCACCTCGGATTTCAGCCCGGATCTGCAGAAACAGTGCACCGTGCATTTGAAGGATTTCCTCATTCCTCGCTATCTCGAGGAACTGACCAAGGAGATACAGGCGGCATATCTGGAATCCTATGCCGACTACGGCCAGGAACTGTTCGATCGCTACGTTGCTTTTGCCGACTTTTGGATTCAAGAGGAGGTGTACGTCGATCCTGCAACCGGCGTCGCCTTCGACAAGGCTGCGCTCAATTCCGAACTGGAAAAGATGGAGAAGCCCGCGGGCATCGGCAATCCGAAGGACTTCCGGCACGAAATCGTCAATCACGTGCTGCGCGCGCAGAATAAGAGCGGCGGTGATAAGCTGGTATGGACGAGCTACCAAAAACTCCGCGAAGTCATCGAGAAGCGGATGTTTGCGGCAACCGACGATCTATTGCCGGTCGTTTCCTACTTCGCCAAAGGCAACGCCGAGGATGAGAAGAAGCATGAGGCGTTCGTGGCGCGCATGAAGGCGCGAGGTCACACTCCGACGCAGGTGCGCCGTCAAGTCGAATGGTGGACGATGGCTCGACGTCAGTGAGCCGACACCCGCTCGAGGTACTCGCACCGTGACAAGCGTCATTGTCGATCGGCGACCTGATAAGGGCAAGAGCGTCGCCAATCGGCAGCGCGTATTGAAGCGGCTCGACGGAGCGCTCAAGGCACAGGTCGACAAAATGATCGCGCGGCGCAAACTGCAGGACCACGACAAGGGCGTCGAAGTCACGATCGAGCGCAAGGACGTCAAGGAGCCGAGTTTCACGCTGGACGGCGCCACGGGCTCGTCGGGTCGGGTCATTCCGGGCAACGACCGCTACCGCGTGGGCGATCAAATACCGCGCGATCCCGCGCAGGCCCGAGGCCGAGGCGCCGGGTCCGGCACCGGCGAGGGCTCCTCCGACGACGAAGATGTGTTTCGCTTCGCGCTGTCGCGCGAGGAATACTTGTCGCTGTTGTTCGATGAGCTGGAATTGCCGGCGCTGGTGAAGAAAGACCTGTTGGAAATCGACGAGAACCGATTTCGGCGCGGCGGAGTGGTGCGCTACGGCAGTCCAGGAACGGTATGCGTCGCCCGCACCTTCAAGGCGTCGATCGGCCGGCGGGTTGCCGCCGAAGCGCAGCACGAGGAGGCTCTCGATGCGGCGGAGGCCGAGTTGCTGGCCGCGCGTGCGAGCGGCGTGCAGGCGCAGGTGCAGGCTGCGGAGGAAAGGCTTCAGGAAGTGCGTCAAGGCGGCGCGGCGATCCCGTTCTTGGATCCCGTTGACCTCAGGCACCGCAACCTGGTGGAAATACAGGCGCCGCGCAGCGCGGCGGTGATGTTCTGCCTCATGGACGTATCCTCCTCCATGGATGAGTCGCGCAAGGATCTGGCGAAGCGTTTCTTTACGCTGCTCTACCTGTTTCTCAGCCGCAAATACCAGAAGGTCGAACTCGTCTTCATCCGCCACACCGATCAGGCGCAGGAAGTCGATGAGGACACCTTCTTCAACGGCACGCAGGCGGGCAGCACCCGGGTTCTGTCGGCGCTGGAAAAAATGCACGAGATCATCGGCCTGCGTTACCCCGCGTCGCATTACAATATATTCGGCGCGCAGGCGAGCGACGGCGATTCCTTCGGCGCCGACTCGAGCGAGTCGTCGGCTTACCTCAAGTCGCAGCTGCTGCCGTCCTCGCGTTACTTCGTCTACGCCGAAGTGGGCGAAAAGGCGGCGCCGGGCACGACCCGGCTGTGGGCGGCGTACGATGACATCGAGTGCGATCATTTCAACATGGCGACGGTAGGTGCCCGCGACGAGGTCTACCCCGCGCTCGCCAAGCTCTTTCAGAAGGAGCAGCCGGCCTGATGAAGGAACAGCGCATGCTCACCGGCAGCGAATGGACATTGGACGACCTGCTCGGCATCGAGCAAATCTGCGCGGCCCACGCGGAGCGTTACGGGCTCGATACCTTTCCCAATCAATTGGAAGTCATCACCAGCGAACAAATGCTCGACAGCTACGTGTCGAGCGGCCTGCCGGTGAATTACGGACATTGGAGCTTCGGCAAGCATTACCTGATCGAAAGCGGCAAGTATCGCTCGGGGGCGAACGCGCTCGCCTACGAAATCGTGATCAACACCAATCCGTGTATCGCCTTCTTGATGGAGGGCAATTCCCTCGCGATGCAGGCGCTGGTCATTCCGCATGCATGCTTCGGCCACAACAGTTTCTCCAAGGGAAATTACTTATTCAAGCAATGGACCCAGCCGGACGCCGTTCTCGATTACATGTTGTTCGCCCGCAATTACATCGCGGATTGCGAGGAGCATTTCGGGCTCGATCGGGTCGAGCGGACGCTCGACGCGTTGCACGCGCTGCGCGATCAAGGCCTCGACAAGTACAAGCGGCCGCGCAAATTGGACACCCGCAAGGAGCGCGCCGAGCAGGCGAAGCGCTTGTCGGTGGCGCAAGAAACCATGCGCCAGGCCGAGTACTACAGCGTTGTGCCGCATGCGGCCAAGGCGGAGAGCGCCGCCGCGGTGTTCCCGCCGAGCCCCGAGGAGAACCTGCTGTATTTCATCGAGAAGCACGCGCCGAAACTCGAGCCATGGCAACGCGAACTGGCGCGCATCGTGCGCAAGATCGCCCAGTATTTCTATCCGCAGCGCCAGACCCAGGTGATGAACGAGGGTTGGGCAACCTTCTGGCACCATCGGCTGATCAACGATATGTACGATGCCCGGCAAATCGACCAGGGAATCCTGCTGGAATGCCTGCACTCGCATACCAACGTCATCCGCCAGCACGAATACTCGCGATTGAACCCGTACGCGCTCGGTTTTGCCGCATGGCACGAGATCAAGCGTGTCTGCGAGGCGCCCACCGCCGAGGATCGCGAGTATTTGCCCGACGTCGCCGGCAAGGACTGGCTGGAAACCTTTCATGACATCATGCAGAACTACCGGGATGAGAGCTTTTTGCTGCAGTTCCTGACGCCGAAACTGGTGCGCGAGTTTCGCATGATGAACATTCAAACCGCCGAAGGGCTCGAACATTGGAATGTCGAGAACACGGCGGGAGAGGAGGGATTTCAGGCCATTCGCAGCCAGTTGGCGGCCAACTACCGCCTCGAGTCGATGATGCCGGAGATTTCCGTGGTTCGCTATGGACGCGATACCGACAGAAAGCTCCTCTTGCAGCACCAGGTCTACAACGGCAGAACGTTGGACGAATCCGAGACCGAACAGACGTTGAAGCATCTGCGCGCGTTGTGGGGATTCGAGGTGGCGCTCGAGGCGGTCGACCAGAACGGGGCGGTTCTCAAGACCTATTGAGCGCAGCAATGCCAGCATCCCTGCGTCCTTCCATGGGTGCGACTCCCTATGCGGATTCCTCGGGAAGCGGCGTGACTTTCCGCGTCTGGGCTCCGTTCGCGAGCGCGCTCAACGTGGCCGGCGATTTCAATGCCTGGTCGCCGTCGGCGACCCCGCTGTACGCCGAAGGCAACGGCTATTGGTCGGTCGATACCCCGGCCGCAGCGCTCGGTTCGCAATACAAATTTGTCGTGACCGGCGGCGGCGCGACGTTGTGGCGCGTCGATCCGTATGCCCGCTGCATCAGCCGCTCGAACGGCGTCCTCAATTGCCGGGTCGCGGCCGCCGATGAGTCTTACTCGACACCGGGCTATTCGACTCCGGCCTGGGATCAACTGGTCATTTATGAAATGCACGTCAGGACCTTTCTCTACTGTCCCGACGGCATCGATGGCAAGGGCAGTTTCCGATCGGCGATTTCCAAGCTGCCGTACCTGCGCGAGCTCGGCATAAACGCCATCGAACTGCTGCCGATCGGCGAGTTCATCGGCGATATATCGGCCGGTTATAACCCGGCGTACATATTCGCAATCGAGGACGAATACGGCGGTCCCGATGGCTTTCGGCAATTCGTCAACGCCGCGCACCAACAAGGCATCGCGGTCATCATGGATGTGGTTTACAACCACTTGGGCGTACCCGCCGCCGACATGTGGGTATTCGACGGCTGGTCGCAGAACGGCAAAGGCGGCATCTATTTCTACAACGACTGGCGCAGCAGCACCGTTTGGGGCGAGACCCGCTTCGATTACGGGCGGCCCGAAGTGCGCGCGTTCCTGCGCGATAACGCGCTGCGTTGGTTGGAGTCGCGCTTTGCCGATGGGCTGCGCTGGGATTCCACGGGGTCCATCCGCAACGTCTACGATGCCAATGACGATCCCGCGAATGACATCCCGGAGGGCTGGAGCCTCATGCAGTGGATCAACGGACTCGTGGCGCAGAGCCAGCCCTGGAAGATCTGCATCGCGGAGGACATGCACGAGAATGAGTGGATCACCAAGGATCCAGGCTCGGGCGGCGCCGGCTTCGGCGCTCAATGGAGCAGCGCTTTTGTGTCCACGGTGCGCGCCGCCCTCGTCGGCAGCGACGACGGCCGCCGCGACATGTACGCGGTCGCGGCGGTGATCGCTTCGCGCTACAACGGCAACGCCTTCCAGCGCGTCGTCTTCACCGAATCGCACGATGCCGATTCGAACGGCGATCAGCGCGTGCCGGAGATGATCTGGCCCGGCAACGCCCAGAGCTGGTATTCGAAGAAGCGCTCGACGCTGGGCGCGGCCCTGGTGATGACCGTGCCGGGAATCCCCATGCTATTCATGGGACAGGAATTTCTGAGCGGCGGATGGTTCAACCCCGACGCGCCGCTCGATTGGTCGAATGCCGAGGCATTTCCGGGGATCATCTTGCTGTATCGGGATTTGATCCGCTTGCGCCGCAATTGGTACGACAAGACGCGGGGATTGAGCGGCCAGCATGTCAACGTGCACCACGTGAATCAGAGCGACAAGCTGATCGCGTTCCACCGCTGGGAACAGGGCGGCAGCGGCGACGATGTGGTCGTGGTGCTCAACTTCAGCACCCAGGCCTTCGGCATCTATACGATCGGCGTGCCGCGGGAGGGCACCTGGCGGGTGCGCCTGAACTCGGATTGGAGCGGCTATGACGGCTCGTTCGGCAATGCGCCGAGCGTCGATGCCGCGGCGCGTGGCATCGCCTACGACTCGATGCCCGCGAGCGCGAGCCTCGCCATCGGGCCCTACAGCGCTGTGATTCTTTCACAAGACTGAAGTATTGAGATCCTGGCCTTAACATGCGCTAAATTGCCTACGGATCGATCGCCAAATTGCCGAAACGCTCGCTGCAGCGGCCGCGGCTTGAATGCCGCCGGGCAGGCGATATTTCATTCAGTTCTCGCTAGGGATGCGAATGCCGCTCACGCCGGATCGAATGGCAACGATGAGCCGCCTGCTCGACGCGGCTCTGCCCTTGGATGAGGCCGGCCGCCGGCGCTGGCTGGAGGCGCTTGCGCCTGAATATCACGACCTTCTCCCCGAGTTGCGCGAGGCATTGCTCGCCGAGTTCTATACCGCGCTGCCGCCCGCCACCGGCGCCGAGCGCGGCGCTGCGGCGGCGACCGGACTTGCTCCCGGCGCGCATGTGGGTCCGTACGAGTTGATTCGATTGCTCGGCGCGGGCGGCATGGCGGAAGTTTGGCTCGCGAAGCGCGCCGACGGCGTTTTCAAGCGCGAGGTGGCGCTCAAATTGCCGCTGCTGACCCGGGTGCGCCAACATTTCGAGCAGCGTTTTGCGCGCGAGCGCGACATCTTGGCGGGCTTGGAGCATCCGCATATCGCGCGCCTCTACGATGCGGGGATCGATCCCGACGGCCTGCCTTATCTGTCGATGGAGTATGTGCAGGGCCGGCTGCTGACGGAGTGGTGCGATGGCGAATGCCTCGACATCCGCCAGCGCCTGCAATTGTTTCTGCAAGTGCTCGAGGCCGTGCAATATGCCCACGATCGCCATGTCATTCATCTGGATATCAAGCCCTCGAATATTCTGGTGAGCGACACCGGCCAATCGCGGTTGCTGGATTTCGGCGTGGCGAAGCTGCTCGAGGATGACGCGGCGACCGGACAGACGCCGCTCACCAAGGTGTACGGACACGTGATCACAGCGGTTTACGCCAGCCCCGAAGTGGTGCGCGGCGATCCGGTCGATGCCCGCAGCGATATCTATTCGCTCGGTGTGGTGCTGTTCGAGCTGCTCACCGGCGTGCAGATCGCGGCCTTCGGCCGGATTCGCCAGGCCATCACCGCCATGGGCAAAGCCGTCGAGTTGGATCCGCTGAACGCTTACGCGTGGGGCAACATGGGATTGTTCCTGACCATGGATCGCGACTATCCGGCGGCGCGCCGCGCCCTCAATCGGGCGTTGGCCATCAGTCCCGACAGCGATGCCTTGCATTTTGCGCTCGGGGAACTGGACATGTTGGAGGGCGAATTCGCGCACGCCTCGGCCGAGTTCGCGAAAGAAGGCAATGAGGGCGCCCGCCGCATGAGCGACGCGCTGCTCGAGCATGCGCGCGGCAACGAGACCGAGTCGCAGCATGCGCTCGACGACCTGATCGCGGCTCACGCCGCCGACATGGCCTATCAAGTCGGCGACGTCTATGCGTGGCGCGGCGACAAGGACGAGGCCTTCGAGTGGCTGGAACGGGCATATCGGCAGCGCGACAGCGGCCTGAACGGAATCGTCTACGATCCACTGCTCGCGGGGCTCAAAGATGATCCTCGCTACGGCAAGCTGCTCAAGGAGTTGGAATTGTCCAACTGACCCCTCAGGCGGCTAGAGCGTACGGGCGAGCACGATGAGCGCAAGCCCGGTGAGGAAACTCGCGAACATCGCCGACAGCAACGTGGGTGTACCGGGCGGGGCGGTGCGAAATTCCTTCCAAATGAAGACGCCCCAGAAGGCAGCAACCATGGTGGCGCCCTGGCCGAGTCCGTAGGAAATGGCAAAGCCGGCGCGCCCGGACGCGATCAAGTTCAGCGACATGCCCACTCCCCAGATCACGCCGCCCAAAATGCCCGTCATGTGCGTGCCCATGCTGCCGGCGAAGTAGTCGCGAAAGCTGACCGGGGCGCCGACGAACGGCTTTTTCATGGCGATCGTATTCCACAGGAAGCTGCTCAGGAAAATGCCGACGGCAAACACGAACACCGCCGCGTAGGAACCCATCATGCCCGCGGTTGCGTGAGCGGGATCCGCGTACATCGCCGCGGCGACGAAGCGATAGAACATCCCCATGAAAACACCGCAGGCGATCGACAGCACCAGGCCCGTATTGCTGCGCTTGCGGCCCGCGTCGGGTGTCGCGCCGGGCAACCGGCGATAGGCCGCCGCATCCAAAATGATGGCGAGCGTCACGAGCAAAACGCCGGTCGCGAGGAGCGTGACGTTGCCCACCGGTGCCGCGAGATAGTTCACGATCACGCCCAGGATCAGCGCAAGTCCGATCCCGACAGGAAATGCCACGGCCATTCCGGCAATCTCGATCGCGGCCACTAGCAGGATATTGGCCAGATTGAATATCGCGCCGCCGAGCAACGCCGATCCGAGGGAGGCGCCCGAGGCCTGCGACAAGTCGGCGAGGAAGGCGCGTCCTTCGCCGCCGGTGCTGCCAAGCGTCAGGCCGAAGATCAGCGTCAGCAGCAGAACGCCCAGCGTGTAATCCCAGTAAAAGAGGGCAAATCCCCAATCCGGGCGCGCCAGTTTCTTGGTGGTCGCCCAGGAGCCCCAACAAAACATGGTGAGCACGCAAAATACGACGGCCAACGCATAACTGTGCACGACGAACATGGCATCAATCCTTGGCGCGGCGCCGCGCCCATTCGGCGTCGAACTCGACGCGCCGCGGGAATGATTTCTGGGTTCCAACCCGGGTCGTCGACAAGGCGGCGTACAGGTTCGCGCGTGCCAGCGCTTCCGGTTCGCGCACGCCCTCCGCCAGGAACACCGCGAAACTGCCGATAAAGGCGTCGCCCGCGCCCGTGGTATCGGTGGCCTTGACCGCGAACGGGGCGACCAGCGTGTGCCCTTCGGCGCCCGCCAGCAGCGAGCCGCGCGCGCCGAGCGTTACGACGATGCGCTGAAAGCCTAGGCTCAAGAGGCGTGCGGCTGCGGCCGCTGCCTCGGCCTCGGTTCCCGCCGCGAGGCCCGTGATCTTTTCGGCTTCGGTCTCGTTGGGAATGAAGTAGTCGGCGCCCGCCAACTCGGCGAGGTTGGCCGGGACGGCCGGCGCGGGATTGACGATGCAGCGAATGTGGTGCGCGCGCGCGAAGCGAATGGTGTGGTAGACGGTGTCGAGCGGGACTTCGAATTGCAGGATGATGGCATCGACGCGCTTCAACTCCGCCGCCGCCGCGTCGACGTCCGCGGGCCTTAAGCAGTCGTTGGCCCCTTTGACGACGATGATGCGATTCTGGCCGTTCGGCTCGACGAAAATGGGCGCAACGCCGGTCGACGCATCCTCGACGATACCGACGTGCCGCGTGTCGACGCCGAAGGCGGCGAAATTATCGATCGTTGCCTGCCCGAACAAATCGCGCCCGACCTTGGCTACCATCAGCACGTCCGCGCCGCAGAGCCGGGCCGCAATGGCCTGGTTCGCACCTTTACCGCCGAACCCCAAATCGAAACTCTTGCCGAACAGCGTCTCCCCGGGACGCGGGAACACGTCGGTAAACGTCGTCAGGTCCGTGTTGGCGCTCCCGACCACGGCAATGCGGGGTGAGTTAGGCATTCTTTTTTCTCGCAGCGGGCGCTCGCGGGGTCGCACGCCGCCCAAGTTTAGCATGGCGAGGACGGGCGCGAGCGGCGCCCCCCTCGGCCGCTTGTTGTCGCGGGTACACACCGATGTGATGCTTGAACGCCGCAAAATAAACCAGGACACCGTTCAAGTCGAAGGCCGGCATTCCATAGCTGATCGTTTCGTGCGCCGCCGGCGCCGCGGGACGGCGAGCCGCGCTCATTCGCCCGACGCCGCCAGCGCGGCCAGCAATTCCTTGAACAACGCGGATGCACCGATGCGGAAATTGGCCGCCGTGGCGCTGCCTTCGCCGAACCTCGCGTCGTAGCCGCCCAAGTAAATCAATGCATCGTCGAAGGTGCGGATGCCCCCGGATGCTTTGAAACCGATCGCCTGGCCGCGCCCGGCCGCCGCGGCGATCACGTCCCACAAGACGGCGGCCGCCGCGGCGGTTGCGGCCGGTTGTGTCTTTCCGGTCGAGGTTTTGAGAAAATGCGCGCCGCCCTCGACGGCGATCTCGGCGGCGTGCCGGATCGTATCGGCGCCGCCCAATTGGCCGGTCTCCAAGATCACCTTGAGCAGCGCGCGGCCTGCGCAGGCCTGGCGACAGGCGCGCACCAGCATAAGGCCCACGCCGGCATCGCCGGCGAGCAGCGCGCGGTAGGGAAAAACGACATCGACCTCGGCGGCGCCGGCGTCGACCGCGGCGCTAGTCTCCCGCGCCGCGCCGGCGGGGTCCGCGGCGCCGCCCGGAAAATTCGCGACCGCGCAGACGGCAATGCCGCTGCCGCGCAGCGACTCGAGCGCCGCCGGTATCAATCGTGCCCAGATGCAAACCGCCGCCGGTTTGACCGGGGCGCTGCGTGCAAGCTTCGAGAGCGCGTGCACCGCGGCGGCATCGTCGGCGTCGTTGAGGCTGGTCAAATCGGTGAGCGACAGCAGGCGCCGCACCGATTGGGTTCTCGTCATGCAGGCTTTCTCCAGCAGGTGAAGTTTTCTCCGTGTCGTTGGCCGAGTTGACTTGAGCCGGTTCGCTGGTTAGAACCATAGTACCCCGGGATCGTTGATACTCGCCGCACAAAACGACAATCAAGGATGTGACGCCATGCCGCTGAAGACACTAGCAGCCGCCCTGTTGTGCGTGGTCGCCGCGGTCGCGCGCGCGGCGGCCGAGCACACGCCCATTGAAGTCAAAGTGGTGGTGGTCACCATGTTCGAGATCGGCGCGGACTCAGGCGATGCGGCCGGGGAGTTTCAGCTCTGGTACGAGCGGCAAAAGCTTAACCGTCGCTACCCGTTTGCGCACTATCACGATTTATTCCTGAATCGACACAGCGGTGTGCTCGGCATGGTCACGGGAGAAGGCAGCATCAACTCGGCGAGCGCGGTGATGGAGTTGGGGATGGATCCGCGCTTCGATCTGTCGCATGCCTACTGGCTGGTGGCCGGGATCGCCGGCGTCGACCCGGACGCGGCCTCCATCGGCTCCGCCGCGTGGGCCGAGTATCTGGTCGACGGCGATCTGGCATATGAAATCGATGCCCGGGAGATCCCCGCGGACTGGCCCACCGGATATTTCGCGCGCAATACCCACAGGCCGTACGACCCCAAGAAGCCTGCGCCCAGCGGCGAGGTGTTTCGCCTCAATGCCGACCTCGTGCAGTGGGCGTTCGAACTCACGCGCGCTATCAAGCTCGACGACGGCAAGGAACTGCAAGCGGCGCGCGCCCAATACGCGGGCTATCCGAACGCACAAAAGCCGCCGTTCGTGCTCAAAGGCGACACGCTGTCGGCCATGACGTTTTGGCACGGGAAAATTCTCAATGAGTGGGCGCATCGCTGGGTCGACTACTGGACCGACGGCAAGGGTCGGTTCGTGACCTCGGCGATGGAGGACACGGGGACCTTGTCGTCGTTGACGTACCTGCACGGCACCGGCAAGGTCAACAAGGAGCGCGTCATGGTGCTTCGCACCGCCAGCAACTACACCATGCAGCCGCCCGGAATGAGCGCCGCGGATCACCTTCTCAAGGAGAACGCGGGCTACGCGGGCCTGCATGCGTCGGTGGAAGCCGCCTACCGCGTCGGTTCGGCCGTCGTCGATGAGATCGTCGGCAAATGGTCCGTCTATCGTGAACACGCGCCGCAGCCCGGCGCGCCGCGCTGAGCGGGGTCTATTCCGCGGGCAGACACAGCTGGTAATGCCGGCACAGGAAGCCATAGCTCACCGGCCGGGTCGCACTCAAGGAGCTCCAGCCCTTCCTTTGAAAACTGCGCGCGAAATCGGCGACGCGCTTGTCGTAGTCGGCGAGCAGCCGCTGCTTGGTGGGTTCGTCGACAAAGCCGTATTGCAGGGAATTGCGGCCGAGTTTGACGATCTCTTCCCACGACAGATTGAACTCCTTCACCGCCACGTAGAATTCATCGCTCAGGTTCGAATCCCACATGCCGCGATCGTCGGTGGACAAGGCGACGGGAATGCCGGTCCGCAAGTACTCGGGAAACGGGTGCTGGGAATAGTCCTTGACGTACTCGAGCAGCAGATTGCTGATCAGGTTGATTTCGACCATGAACGGTCCGTAGCGCATGCGCACCAGGGTGTCCGGATCGCTGATTAGGTTGACGCCGTGGCCGATGCGTTCCGCGCCCAGCAGCAGAGTATCGCGGACATGGAAGTTCGGTTCATCCGCTTCGCCGGCGTGAATTGACAGATGCATGTCCGGGTATTGATGGCGCAGCTCGCGCAGCACCGGCAAGAACCGCAGCGGATAGCCTCTATTGTTGTCCTCGCGTCCCGCCATGTTCACGCCGACGTACAGATCGCGGTAGCGGTCGGTGATCGCGTACAGCGTGCGCAAATGCTGCTCGGCGTCGGGCGCGTAGCGCAGCAGCACGTTCTGAAAACGCACCTCGACTCCGGTCGCTTTCGCCGCGGGCGAGGCCAGGCACGCACGATAGATGCCGACGACTTCGTCCACGGCGATGGGCGTGCCGTCGGGGCGCACGGCGTTCTCGAGACCTTGCTGCGTTTCGAGATACGCGAGGCCCTCCTTGCCGAAGGCCTGCATGTTCCGCAGCAAGATGTCGCAGATCAGGTAGGGATTGCGCAGCATGTCATTGATGCGCGCCCAAATGGCCTCGAAGAATTCGTTGCGTCCTTCGTAAGGGGCATCGAGACGCATGCTGTTGAGCCACGCTTCCTTCTCGCGCGCGTCGAGGTCCTGCAAGCGCTTGAATTCCGACTTGCCGCAGGCGTCGAGCCGATCGAAGGTGCTCGCCTGGATGATCTTGAAGAGCAGCAATGCCTTGGATGCCCCGAATTCATCGTGCCCGTAGGGCGCGCAATTCTCGATTCGCACGCGCGTGTAATAGGTGTAGCCGCGCTGCTGCGCGGCCATGGCCGCGTCCCAAAACCATTCCGAGCGGACGGCGCCGGCGAGATGATTGTGCAGGTCGCCGCCTTTCGGCAACGCATACAGGAAGCGATACAATTGCTCAGGCGTCGCGCTCGCCTTGACGGCGTCGAACCAGGGCGCTGCGGCGTGGCTGCGCGTGTTGAGCGCCAGACAACACAGCCCGGCGAGCAGGGATCCCAGCGCTGCGCGCATAACGCTTCTCACTCGGCGTGACCGGGTGCCGGCCGGGTGAGAAGATCGAGGCTCAAGGCTTCGAATTTCTTCAGGTCGATATCGAACACCACCTGCACCGGCTGCTCGCCCAAATTCGGGCCCTCGCCGGGCGACCAACTCAACGTATCGCCGTAGCCTGCGGTGAAGCTGGTATCGACGTCGACCAGCAGCGTCTTGCTCTGCGTGACGATGCCGGGATCGAGCCAGACGGCGACGGCGAGTTCATCCCACATGGGGTAGGGCTGGCCGAATTTTTCGATGTAGGCATCGAACGGCGCCTTGCCCCGGCCCACTCGATGCTGCATTTCGGCCGTGAACAGCGTCTTGGTGGTCGGATCGACCGGAACCTCGGTGACCTTGCGCCAGGGTTCATGCAACACCATCGACGCCGCTTCGGGGTCGAAGCGCATGTTGAATTCGCGGCGCGGCGCGTTGGCATATTCGGCTGCGAATGCATTGTCGGCGGCGGTTGGATTGAAGCTGCCGCCCATGAACACCAATTCCTGCGCGAGGCCGCTCCATTTCGGATCGAGCCGCGCCGCGAGCGCCAGGTTCGTCAGGGGTCCGGCGGCGATGAGGGTGACTTGACCGGGGTAGCGCCGCACTTCGCGAATCAAAAAATCGGCGGCCGACTCGGTTGCGGCTTTGATGTGCGCCGTGCCGGCCGGCGAGGACGGCACCAGGTAAGGATCGTCGGGATGCGGCACGCGGCGGTTGACGCCCTGGTCGGGCCAATGTTCCGTCCACGCGCCCTTGTAATACAGTTTGCCGTACGCACCCTCCCAGGCTCTGGTGCGCGCCGGCGAATTCAAGAGCGGCAGCACGGCGCCCGGAACCACCGGCACGTCGGTGCGTCCGGCAATCTCGAGCAGCCGTAGGGCGTGATCGACCTCTTCGTCGCGCCAGCCGTCGCCGCTCGTAATGGTGATGCCCAATACCTCGACGTCGCTCGACTGCAACAGCAACAGTATGGCCTGCATATTCGAGCCGGCCGGCCCCAAGGCGTCTTGATCGATGATGACTTTGCGTTTGTGGCCGGCATCGGCGGCCTCGGCGGTGCCGCTGATTGTACTCAAGAGCGCCGCAACGAGAATCATGGCTAACGCACCGGTGCGCATGAGCGCATTACAGCAGTTTTTCATGCACTAAGGGCGTGCATCTCGGTCGAGAGAGTTTTTTTGAATTGCGGAACTGCGCGTGTGCCGTTTATATTCATGACACGACCGCGCCATCTTCCCACCTTTCCGGCGTGGTCAAGGAGGCAGAGTGATGGTTACGAAACGCGTATCCTCGGTGAAGAGCGTTCCCTCGATGAAGAAGACAGTGATCCGATCGACCGTGGCGAGCGCCATCGACCCGGACGTTCGGCGCAAGCTGGTGGCGGCTGAAGCGTATTTCCTCGCGGAGCGTCGCGGCTTCACGGCGGGCAACGAACTCGAGGATTGGGTAGCTGCCGAAGCCATGGTGGATTCGAAGCTCCGGCAGTTGCAGGTGGCTTGATGCCCAACGGCTGATCTTCCCTCGGGCGGCGAAGGCCCCGCATCATCAGGGCGGGGTATTTTCCGGAAAGCGCAAGGTTTCGAAGCGCTTCGCCTCGGCCTCGCCCAATTTTTTCTGTGCGCGAATCTCGTTCACGATCTCGAGCGCGGTCTTGGCGCACGGCGGCAACTCGGCGTCGCACTTCTGCAGCGGGGTCACGCGCTCGCCCCAGCGGATCAGATGGGCGGACAACGTCAGGCCGCCGCCGAATGCAGGCATCAGCACGAGGTTGCCGGGCGCGACGCGGCCTTCTTCCACGGCCTCGACCAGCGCGACGGGCGCGGTTGCCGAACTCATATTGCCGTACTTCTGCACCGTCAGATACAGTTTGTCCGGGCCGGCACCGGCGCGCTTCGCGACCGCATCGATGATGCGCAGGTTGGCCTGGTGGGGCACCACCAGCGCGATGTCCTGCATCGTCACGCCGGCGCGGCGCATCACGTCCAGGCTCGCTTCGCTCATGCCTTGTACGGCCTTGCGAAAGATTTCCTGTCCGTCGAAGTCCCATCGGGTCTGTCCGAACTGTACGCCCAGATTGGCGTACATCGTGCCCATGCCGCGCACCCGCAGGATTTGTCGCGAGTCCGCATAACATTGCAGCTTCTCGGCGATCACGCCGGATTCGTGCTCGGACTCGCGCAGCACCATCGCGGCCGCGCCGTCGCCGAACAACACGGCGACATTGCGGTTGTCCCAATCCATGTACTGCGAAATGAGTTCGACGCCGATGATCAACGCGTTCTTGACGATGCCGGTCTTGATCATCGATGAGCCGATGGACAGTCCGTACATGAAACTGGTGCATGCGGTATTGACGTCGAACGCGGCCGCCTGAGTGGCGCCGATGCGCTGCTGCACGCCCGAGGCGCTATTCGGCACCGTTTCATCGTTGCTGCAGCTGCCGTAGATCACCAAGTCGATGTCCGCGCCCGACATCCCGGCGCAGGCGATGGCACGGCGGGCCGCCACGATGGCAAGTTCGATGCCCGGCACGTGGGAGATGCGCCTCTCCTTCATGCCGGTGCGGCTCGTGATCCACTCATCGTCCGTGG
>CAYRAC010000025.1:0-16874 GCA_964422045.1 uncultured Steroidobacteraceae bacterium | reverse complement strand
CTGTATCCCGATCGATTCCTCCCACATTGGAAGATAGATGCGGCGGCTGGCGTATTGACGTCGAAATCCGAGATACTCGATGCCTTCAATCTGTGGTCGGACGCGCGTTCGCGCGACTTGTTCGTGGATCACGTCGAGTACCTGCTGTCACCCACTCATGTGTCTTGGCGCGACACGGCGAGTGTGGAAGACCAGTATTTCATCGACAGCATCATAAGACTCTCCAATCAAGAAGCCTTCGTGGACTGCGGTGCATATGATGGGGATTCCGGGCGCGCGTTCCTGCGAAAGTGCCATGATCGATTCAAGCGGCTGACCTGCTTCGAGCCCGATCCGCATAATTTTGTCAAAATCACCGGCTGGCGGGACAGTTTGGCTGCCGATGTGGCGCAGAAAGTCGACCTTGTCGAAGCTTGCGTGGCAGCTGAAAATGGCGAGGTCACGATCGACCCCAGCGGGACAACCGGGTCTACCATCGGAGAGGCGGGAACGCATCGCGTGCGCAGCGTGCGTCTGGACGATGCGCTGACGGTGGCGCCGACTTTCATAAAATACGATATCGAAGGCTTCGAGCCATACGCGTTGGCGGGTACCGAGGCCACGATAAGAACGCATCGCCCGAAAGTCGCGATCTGCGTGTACCATCATCAGAACCACCTTTGGAAACTGCCGCTTCAATTGAGCGCCATCGCAGAGAATTATTCGTTTCATCTCGAGCAACACGGGGTAGGCACCAGCGACACCGTGTGTTACGCGCTGCCGCGCTAAGCGGATGTCACTCACAGCAAATGGCCAATGTGATGCCCGATTCGACCCCGGCCGATAACTCTGGCGCGCGCCGTCGGATCATGACAGAGGATTTGAATACGATCGTGCGCGCGGATCTGCCGTGGTCACGGTTCGATGGGGCGACCGTAATGGTCTCCGGCGCCAGCGGTTTTATCGGCTCGAGTTTGGTTGAGACCTTGCTGCACCGTAATGAAATCCAGCGAGCCGCTAAAACAACCGTGATAGCACTCGTGCGCAACGCATCTCGGGCCGCCGCGCGCTTTGCCGCCTACTCCGGAAGGTCCGACCTTCATGTACTGACCCACGATGTCGCTGAACCGATTGAGCACGCCGGCAACCTGGATTTTGTGATTCATGCCGGCAGCAATGCCACGCCCAAGCTGTATTCGACCGATCCGGTCGGGACGCACCTGGCAAACACGCTGGGTACCTACAATTTGCTGCGGCTTGCCTCGGCGCGCAATTGTCGCGCTTTTTTGTTCGTGAGCAGCGGCGACGTGTACGGCGTCGTGCCGGGTGAAAACCCTTTGATTTCAGAGAATACTTTCGGCGCTCTCGACCCGATGGAGTTGCGCTCATGCTATGGCGAGAGCAAGCGGGCCGGCGAGAACCTTTGCGCCTGCTGGACCCAGCAGCACGGACTGCCGACCAAGGTGGCAAGGCTGTCGCACACCTACGGACCGGGGGTTGCACTCGACGACGGGCGCGTGTTCGCCGACTTTGTCGCGTGCGCCGTTGCCGGCAAGGACATCGTGCTTACTAGCGATGGCACGGCCACACGCCCGTTTTGCTACATCACCGATGCAATCATCGGTTTGTTCACGATCCTGCTGTTGGGCGCATCCGGCACGGCATACAATCTTGCAAACGACGAAGCCATCATCAGTATTGCCGAGCTTGCCCGCGTGGTCGCGGGCTGCGTCCCGGAGTCGGGGACGAAGCCCGTCTTCCATCTCGGAGCCGGAGGCCCAGGCTATGTCCCGAGCAAAATCGCGCGCGGGATGGTCGATACTTCGAGAATTCGTGCGCTTGGCTGGAGGCCGACCGTCACTCCGCAAGCCGGCTTCAGCCGGACGATCGCGAGCCACCGCTTGAGCGCCGTTCCGCACCCCTGATCGCGGGCCGGGATGGCGGGTTATTGTTTGGGGTGGTCTTGCCCGCCGCCGCGGCTCCTTTCGAGCGCTCGACGCAGGATCTCGCGTCTGAGCGGGTTCAGTAGGTCGGACCCCAGACGATCCAGATACCAGAATATTTTTGCGTATAACGGGAACACCATGATGCGACGCCGCCGTGTCACCCCTTTCAGAATTCGCCGCGCGGCATCGTCCGTGGTGATCGCCGGCGTGAAGAATGACTGTCTCCATGAACTCAACATCGGCGTCTTGACGTTGCCCGGGCAAACCACGCCGACATAGATTCCTTGCGCTTCCGCCTCGATGCCAAGTGCTCGGGAAAAGGCCAGTATGGCGGCCTTGGTAGTGACATACGGAACCAGCAGCGGCGAGACGATGAACGATGCTGCCGAGCTCATATTGACGATCGCGCCGCCGCCGCCTTTTCGACGCATCAGAGCGTAAGCCGCCAAGCTCACCGCCATCGTACCCCGCAAATTTACGTTGATCTCGTTATTCCATGCATCGCTGGTCGTCTCTGCGATCTGGCCATAGCCGCAGATGCCTGCACAATTAATCACCAAGTCGAGCGAGCCGTAAGCGGAATCTATCATCGCGAATAGCTCATCGACCTGGCGCGGTATGGAAACATCGATCTGCAGCGCACGAACGCGCTCGGCTGCGCCACCTTGAAGACCTTCGATGTTTCGGTCGGCGACGATTACCGACGTGCCTCCCTCGGCCAAACGCGCAACCAGCGCAGCGCCGATGCCGGATGCGCCCCCGGTAACCAAAGCCACCTTTGCAATCGATCGAATTGCCATTTCGACGCGGCTACGGCACGCCGCCGACATCAAGACTGTCGCGAAACGAGAAAAACCGATGCAGCAGGTACGTCAAGCACACGGCAATCGCGATGACGAGTGCTTGCGCGAACAACGGCGCAACGTGACCGAAGCGAACCAGCACATAGAGCGCAAGCGTGCCGAATCCGATGGCAAGAAGTTGACTCAACGTGAAGCGAACGAAGCTCAGGTGCCACTGCTCCCGCGATTTGAACACCCAGCGACGATACACGATGAACGCGCTCGTCACGGAAACGAGTTGGCACAAGATTGAAATCGCCAGATAGTGAACCCGCGCCCCGAATAGCAGAAACAATGCGGCAAACAGCGCGTAGCCGAACGCGGTGTTATAAGCTCCCGCCAGCAAGAAGCGCAATTCCCGAGGCAATCGCCACCAAACCATGGGGTCAATCTTCAACTTCAGGGGGCTCTTTGTTGAAATTCAATCGTTCACGCTCGATGACCCACGGGCGAGGATGGATCTGGGCGTGGATCGCGCCAATGTATTCGCCCAATATGCCGATGAAGAACATTTGCGCTGAGCCGAAGAAAAATAGTCCGATCAGCACCGGCGCTTGACCCAACGCAAAGCTGTTCCAGAACATGAGCTTGACCGCTAGATAAGCGAGCGCGACGAACAGGCTGAACAGTCCGAGCATGAAACCGGCCATGGTAGCCAAGCGCAGCGGAACCCGGGAATGACTCGTCAAACCCGTCATGGCCACATCGTAGAGGGCGTACCAATTATTCTTGGTGATGCCGTGTACGCGCTGCGGTTGAACGAATGGCACTTCTGCGCGGATGAATCCCAGTTCGGCGATCAATCCGCGAAGGTAAGGGCGCCGATCCGGAATGCCGCGCAGCAGTTCGATCACCTCGCGGTCGTACAAGCCGAAACCCGTGAAGTTCTCGATCAACGGTGTTTCAGAGATTTTATTGAGCAGTCGATAATACGCTCGGCGGACTGCAAACATCAGTGCGGATTCGCGGCTCGCAGGCTTGACCGCGGTCACCACCTTGAAGCCGCTGCGCCAGAGCCGAACGAATTCCTTCAGCAGCTCGGGCGGGTCCTGCAAATCGCAACACATGGGGATGACGGCGTCACCCTCGGCCGCGAAGATCGCATGCAACGGCGAGCGGAGCGGTCCAAAGTTGCGAACGTTGAAGATGACCTGAACGCGGCGATCAGCCGCGGCGAGCATGCGCAGCCGCTCTTGAGTCCTATCGGTGGAGGCGTTGTCGATGAAAAGTACCTGGAACCGAACCTCGGGTATTTCGGACATCACCGCCGCTATTCGCTGATAGAGAGGCTCGACATTGTCCTCTTCGTTGTAACAGGGCACCACCATGCAGATCAAAGGAACTTTCACCATACCGATCTGCCGCCGTCCACAACCAGCGTCGCGCCCGTCATATAAGACGATGCATCCGAGCACAGGAATAGCATTGCGCCTTGGTAATCGTCGCAATGCGCCATACGGTTCAGGGGAATGCGTTGCGCGATTCGCTTGAGAAAGACGACGTCTTGGCCGTTTTCGACGCCGCCCGGACACAGCGCGTTTGCGCGTACGCCTTGCCCCGCCCAATAGGTGGCAAGATAGCGGGTCAATCCGATCAATCCGGTTTTGACTACCGAGTACGAGACCGGCTTCACCGGTTGGGCGTCAGAGGCAACACCGTCGATTGCGTACAACCGCTGATCGGGCGCGATTAGCGCCAGGTCGGATGCAATGTTGACGATGACCCCCTTGCCGCGACGCGCCATCTCGGCGCCGAACACCCGGCTGCAGAGCATTGCGCCGGTGAGCCCAACCGCCAGATCCGCCTGCCACTGGTCGAGCGGAAAGCTCTCCAGGCGATTGTTCTGCATGCCGGCCGCGTCCTCGACTTTGGGATTATTCGCGGCATTGTTGATCAAGATGTCGATTCGACCGTGCTCGGCGGTGACGTTCGACAGAGCCGATTTCACGTCATCCTCGCGCGTGACGTCGCAGCGCAGACACTGCACGTCGAACCGTGCCCGCTCGCGCAACTGGCGCGGATCCGGCAGGGCCACGTCCAGCAGTACCGGAATACCACCCACCCCGTGAATAGCGCGTGCGTATGACAGGCCCAACAGACCGGCCCCGCCGGTAATCAGGGCGACTCGACCGCTGAGGTCGAAGAGGCGTTCGCTCATGCTGCGCCGCTCATGCTGATTGGCTCATTGGTTTCAATAGACAACTTGAGCGCCAAGGCCATTTCCAGGCTCTGCCTGCCGTCCTCGAGATTGACCGGGACCGGCGGGCCGCCGCCGATGGCATCGACGAAGCATGTCATTTCGTCGAGGAATAGCCGATTGCGCTGCAACTGTTCAAACCCCCGTTCTTCGATCAAAGAGCCGGAATCTCCGTACGCCTTGACCCGAAGCGCCCGCAGATCGACTTCAATCTTGCCGTTGTTGCCTATGATCTCCATTTGGCGCACCGGCGGTTGCTGCAGGTAGTCTTGGTGCAAATGCGCAACCATGCCGTCGTACGCCAGCAAGGATGATGCCACGTCTTCCACGTCAATCTGCAAATCGCTCCAATGCCCACCGAAGGCGACGATGCGGCGCGGCCGGCCGAAGAACCAGTAGAGAATGTCGAGTTCGTGAATTTGCGACAACACCACACCGCCGCCGAGTTCGCGCTTCGCGGCATACATGGAGCGATAGTCCTCGTAACGATGCCAGCCCGGCAGATACTCTCCGACAATGGCGCGGCAGGCGATCGGGCGTCCGATCTTGCCCGCGGTCAACAGCCGGTGCGCGAGGGTCAAGCACGGGTGGAAGCGCAATTGGTACGCGACCATGCAAACCAGAGAATTGCGCTTCACGACTGCGGCAAGCTCATCGAGTTGATCGAGGGTATGCGATAGCGGCTTTTCAATGAGCAAGTGACACCCGGCCCGTGCAGCGCTCAGCGCAACGGCTACGTGCATGCTCGACGGATTGCAGATGATCGCGGCGTTCGGCCTTTCCTCGAGCGCCTCATCCAGCTTGTCGTAGGCGCGGATTTTATAGCGGTCCTCGAGCCCGTCGCGGCTGTCGACCTGCAGAGAATCGTTGAGTACCGGGCTATCGCGGCGAACGCGGTAGGCAAGAAGTTCGCAGCGCTCGCCGTACAGCGCGCGCAGATTTCGCGCATGGCGTTGCCCAATCCCGCCGAGACCGACCAGCAGAAACTTCACGGACGCTCCAACTTTTGCATCCAACGTCGGGCCACTTGGACGTTCTGGCGGGTCCATGCCAGTTCATCTCCCTCCGTCCCGCGCGCCACCTGCAGGATGAAATCGCCTGCATAATTCACCGCTTCGAGGCATTCGAAGAGCGCCGGAAAATCTGTGTCGCCCTGCCCAAGAGGTACCGTGCCCGCTCCTTTGCGGCGGTCTTTCAGATGCACGCTGCCGACGCTGGCACCGTATGCGGCGAACTCGTCCTGGGCACGAAATCCCAGCGAGGCGCTGTTGCCGGCATCGTAATTGACCTTGACGCGCGGATGCGCGATCGCGGCGAGTAACGCGGCGAACGACTGGGGCGACAGCGACGTCTCGAGATGCAGTTCGACATTCGTCTTGGCAATCATATCGGACAGCGACTTCATGCCGGCGACGACACCGGCCGCACCTTCCGCATCGCGGATGGCCGACGCATCGACGAACGGTATGACCAGTCGATTGATCTTCAGACACGCGCACTGCCGCATCAGCCAGGCTAGGCGCAGCCACCTTTCCCGCGAGGACTCGGCATCTACGCCCACCAGTGGGAAGTCCATGAACCAGTCGGCACACACCGACTCGACAGTCACACGATGCAGGCGGCATAAGCGATCGAGTTCGACAATGCCGGTTTCCGTCGCAAGTGGATTCACGTCCTCGCCGTAGGCATCGTAAATCCACTCGATCGTATCCAATCCGGCTGCCGCGGCGAGCGCAAATTCGTCGCGCCAATGCGCGCGCGGGAAGCTCTGAAATCGACCGGCTTCCGGCGGTACCAAGCGGCCCTGCATGATCCCAAGCTTCATGACTCGTCCAACGGCGCTACGATCATGTTGGAATAGAATTCCTCGCGTGGCAGGAACGGCCACAAATCTTCGAGCGGCTTCGAATAGAGCGATCCATCCGCGCGCTGGGCCGACGCGAGACTTGGTATGCGCGCCTCGTCGGGCCGGCAAATTACGTCGCAAACCACCGGACCGGCGAAAGCCAGAACTTCTGCGAGTTGCCCGCGCAGACCGCGTTGGTCTGCGATGCGCACGGCGCGCAAGCCATAGGCTCGTGCCAGTGGCACGATATCCGGCAGGGTGAGGCCGCTGCGCGAATCTGCGCCGGTTTGCCTTCCAAACCACCGCTCCTGGCTGGTGCGAATGGACGAGTATCCGTCGTTATTCAGGACAAATATTTTTATCGGCAATTGCAGCCGCTGAATGGTCGCCAATTCTTGAATATTCAGCTGAATTCCGCCGTCGCCGTCGACCAATACCGTCTCACGCCGGTCGCTGCCGAGACACGCGCCGATTGCAGCCGGAAGTCCATATCCCATCGCCCCCAAGGCAGTCGTATGGTAGAGACGCTGGCCGCGCTTGAGGCGAAGTGCATGTTGAAATATTTCAATTCCCGCTCCGGAACTACCCGACACCAGCGCGGTGTCCTCGGGAAGCAGCTCCGATAAGCAGTCCGCGAGAAAATAAGTGCTGACTTTCCCGTGCTCCACCGCATGCTCGGGCAGCAACACGGGATAACGGCTTTTCCAATCGGCGCATCGTTGATGCCACGCCAGGCGCGCGGGTTGAGCCGCGCCTGCGGTTGCTTCAGCCATGGCGCGGATGAAGTCCCCGGCATCGCAGCAGATGCCTAGCTGCAGATATTGCGCGAGTTTGGCGATCTCCGCAGGATCGATATCCACCATGATTTTCTTTGCATCGCGAGCCAGGCGTTCGGGCGCATATCCGGTAATGGTAAAATCGAGACGTGCACCGATAACCAGCAGAAAATCCGCATTTTGAAGCGCAAAATTGACGCCGCGTGGCGCGACCGTTCCGGGCTTGCCGATGAGATTTCCCTCATCGTGTGCAAATAAATCGATCGCCAGCCAGGTCAACAGTACCGGTATGTTGAGCGCGCGTGCCAACAGCTTGAAATCTGCTTGCGCCCGCGCAAGCCGAATACCATTGCCCGCTAGAATTATCGGGCGCTCGGAGCTTGCCAGCATGCCGATGACTTGCGAGATTTTTTGCGGCAAATCGATCGGCACGCGGCGCCTCGGGGGCGGGCGAAAGCCCTGCAATTTCTCTGCATCGATGCTCGCAGCCTGGACATCCAAGGGGATGTCAATCCACACAGGACCAGGACGTCCCGAGCGCGCGAGATACACGGCTTTTTCCAAGTTATAACGGATGCTTTCGGGATCGGTGATGAGTTTTGCGTACTTCGTCATTGCCTTCACGGCGCTGACGATATCGACTTCCTGCACCCCCATCTGGCGCACCCCGGAAGTGCCTTTCAAATCAGGCCGTTTAACCTGCCCGGAGATGAACAAACATGGCGTGGAATCGAGCCACGCTCCCGCCACGCCGGTGATCGCGTTGGTACCGCCCGGACCTGTGGTGAACATCGCCACACCGAGATTGCCGGTCGCTTTGGCGTAGGTTTCGGCCGCCATCGCGCTCGCCTGCTCGTGCAAGTTGCAGACCCACGTAATGGCCTGGCTTTGACCGAGCGAATCGTTCAAGTGCATCGCACCGCCGCCCGGCACCATAAAGACATGCTTGACGCCCTGCGCCTCGACAAAACGTATCACGTAATCAGAAAGCTTCACGGTATCTCAATTTTGTTGGTTAGCGAAGCGGCGCGCGAACGGCGAGAATCATCTCAACGAGTTCGCGGACCGCGCCTTGGCCGCCACTGCGCGCGAGCACCAATGCGGCTGCAGCTTTCACCGCCGGCTGCGCGTTGGCCGGTGCTACGCCAACTCCGGCGATGGCGAGCGCCGGCAAGTCATTGACGTCGTCTCCGATGTAGGCGATCCGTTGCAGGGGAATTCCCGTGGCTCGGGCAAAGTCGCCGAGCGCGGCGCCTTTGTTCTTGCATCCCTTGGCAACATCCACGCTGCCGATTTTTTCGGCCAAGCGATCCACCAAGCAGCTGTCCTCGCCGGAGATCAGACCGAGTTTCAGGCCCGCACGGCGTGCGCGAGACAGACCCATGATGTCCTCGAATGAGAATCGCTTCGATTCCTCGCCGGACGTGCTCCACGTGAATGTGCCGTCCGTCAACACGCCGTCGACATCCATGACGAGCGCCTCGAGCAAGGCCAAGGGATCAGAGGCCGACACGTCTCAGCTTTTCCATGATGGGAATCTCGCGATCAAAGACGCGTTTTTTGCCGTCGCCGAGGGATGTCTCGATGAGGCGGATGTCCCGAACCAGCCGCGTAATGCCGTTTGGTTCCAGCGAAGCAGCCTGGTCGCTTCCCCACATCGCCCGGTCGAGAGTCAAGTGTCGCTCGACCATGTTGGCACCGAGCGTCACCGCCGCGACCGAAGATGGGATTCCCGTTTCGTGTCCGGAGTAGCCGACTGGAACCCCGAAGCGCTGCGCCAATACCGGTATCACTTTGAGATTGAGTTCATTGTAGCTGGCGGGATAGGTGCTGGTTGCGTGCAGCACGATGAGATCCTGCTTCCCCAGTACCTCGACCGCATGGTCTATCTGCTGCATCGTGCTCATGCCGGTGGAAATAATGACGGGTTTTCCCGTCGCGCGAATGTGGCGCAGCAGATTGTCGTCCGTCAAGCTCGCGGAAGCCACTTTATGGCATGGAACATTGAAGGACTCCAGGAAATCAACCGAGGCCTCATCCCAAGGTGACGCAAACCACACGATGCCGCGTTTCTTGCAGTGTGTGTCGATCTCTTGGTATTGCTCTTTTCCGAATTCGAGTGCCCGCTTGAGCTCGCCGTTGGTCGTACCGAACGGACTTTCGCGAACTCTGGCAAGCTCTGCGGCGCTATAGACGACGTCGACCGTGCGCTTCTGGAATTTCACGGCACTACAGCCAGCCTCAACGGCGACATCGATGAGTCGTTTCGCCAACGCCAGGTCGCCGTTATGGTTGATGCCGATTTCGGCTACCACGTAGCACGGTTGACCTTCCCCGATGTCCCGCCCTGCAATTCTAACGGTCATGTTTTCTCTCCTGTGTGATCCTGCGACCCTTCGATCGCAGCGACTGGTCGGCGTCCGGCTAGACGAGCCCCAGCCGCTCTTCCAATGCCTTGCAGACCATATGGCCAAGGGTGATGTGCATTTCCTGGATTCTCGAGGTGGTATTCGATGAGACGAGGATGAGAGCGTCGCAAACATCCCGCATCTCGCCGCCGATTCCACCCCCCAATCCGACCGTCTCCAGGCCCAGTGACCGTGCGCGGCGCAGTCCCTTGAGTACATTGAGGCTTCGCCCGGAGGTCGAAATGGCGAACGCGACGTCGCCTTTGCGGCCGATTGCCTCGATTTGACGCTCGAAAATGAAGTCATAGCCCAAGTCATTCGCGCATGCCGTGAGCGTCGATGTGTCGGTAGTCAGCGCAACAGCGGCAATCGGCAGGCGGTTGTTCTTGTATCTGACCACGAGTTCGGCGGCTATATGTTGGGCATCGGATGCGCTCCCACCATTGCCAAACAGTAAAATCTTTCCACCGCTACGTACGCTGCCTTCCAATATCGCCACCACGTCGCAGAACGCCTGCGCGGCGCTGTTCGCTGTCGCCTCGACCGTCAGGCGGTGCTCATCCAACTCGGTGCGCCACAAGTCGAGTGTCACCCGGTCACATTCTGCAGAATTCTTTTTTGCGCTAAACATGCTCGTAGCCCTTGCTTGGATACCACAATTACCGGCTCATGAATTCGATGATCTTGTCCGCTGAGAAGTCGAGCATGCCGCTGCTGAGGCCGGGGTATAGACCGACCCAAAATGTCTGCGCCATGATTTGATCGGTAATGGCCAACGTGCCGCTGACGCGGTGAGGGCGGCCGCGAAAGTAGGGTTGGCGAGTCAGGTTGCCGCCGAACAGCAAGCGTGTGCCGATCTTGTGGCGGTCAAGAAAACGCGTGAGCTGTTCACGGGTTTGCCTGACCTGCGGACGCAGCGTAATCGGAAATCCAAACCACGACGGATCGCTTCCGGCCGTGGCTTCCGGCAGCTGCAAGCGATCGGCAAGGGGTGCAAGGCGAGCCTTGAGGTACCGGTAATTTCGCCGTCGTGCCTCGATGAACGATTCGAGGCGCTCCAACTGCGCGAGACCGAGCGCAGCCTGCATGTCGGTAATCTTCAAGTTGTAACCGAGATGGGTGTAGGTGTACTTGTGGTCGTACCCCGCCGGCAAGCCGCCCAGATGCCATTTGAAGCGCTTGCCGCAAGTATTGTCCTTGCCTGGCGCACAGTAGCAATCGCGCCCCCAATCCCGAATCGATTCCAGCGCACGCTTTAGACGGTCGTCGTCCGTAAAGACCGCGCCGCCCTCGCCCATCGTGATGTGATGCGCCGGATAAAAGCTTAACGTGCCGACGTGACCGAAGGTGCCGACCAGCCGATTGTGGTAGGTCGAGCCGAGCGCGTCGCAGCAATCTTCAACCACCCAAAGATCATGCCGCCGGGCGACATCCATGACGGCATCGAGATCGAAAGGATTTCCCAACGTGTGGGCGAGCATGATTGCGCGGGTACGCGGCGACACGGCGGCTTCGATGAGTGTCGGGTCTATGTTGTAAGTCGGCAGGGTCACGTCGACGAAGACCGGGATGAGCCCGTTTTGCAATGTCGGGTTGACGGTAGTCGGGAAACCCGCGGCAACGGTGATGACTTCGTCGCCGGCTCGAAGCGCCCGGTCGCCGAGCAGCGGCGAGGTTAGGGCCGACATCGCCAGCAGATTGGCGGATGAGCCCGAGTTTGTGGTGCGCGCGAACTTGCGGCCAAGATATTCGCCGAGCTTGCGCTCAAATGCATCGTTAAACCGGCCTGTGGTCAGCCATCCATCCAAGGATGCTTCAACCATCAGTTCCAATTCCCGGGCGCCGATGACCTTTCCTGCGGGCGGCACAGGAGTCCGTCCGGGCACGAACGTCGCCGTGCCATGCGCCACCTCTGCGTAGCTGCGCGCCTCTTGGGCACACAGCGCACGGTGCACGCGCGCCAATGATTTCGGCTTGAGTGACCCCAAGGTCGTCGCAGCATCGACGAATTGCCAGCCGACTCGATCGAGTCTCAACCATCCGCTCAGTCCGCCTATCTCGAAGTCGGCTGCTTCGAGTGCGAACCCCACTCCCTGCCCGAGCTGGTCGGCTGCTACGAGAGGCGCAAATCGCAAATAGCCCTCGCCATCGGGCGCACTGAGTGCAATGAACGGCTGGCCGCCTCGCCCGGCGATAAGATCGCCGGCTGCCCATGGCGACGCTCGTTCGGCCGGTGTTGCAAGGATCATAGTGGATGCCCGCGCCACATCAGCTCGATCGCGGGATTGAAGCACGCCGCTCGATCCAGCGGTCCAAGCGAAAGTTGATTCGGCGGGCGCAACAACGGGGCGATCGCTGCGCTGCTCAGGCGCGCCACATAGTGCGGCGCGTAGGCGCCGCAACTCGCGCCAATGAGAGTGGCGCGGGTGTTGATCGGCCAAACCGGCAGGATCACGGCCCTCGCCAGCTCCTCGATCGGAGTTACGGCACCGACCGCCAGCAGACCGGCGAGGATAATTTTCTTGCGTGTGGCGTGTGGCTCGGTCGCGTCCGCCACCAGAGCGAGACCGGCGGCGATCGTCAACACCGCGAGACTGGGAATCGATGCACGCATCACCAGATCGTTTCCGCCCCCCAGATAGGCGAACGGCAGCACGGCCAGCACAACCAACGCCACGACGACTTCGCTGCGGCGGCGAATTGCAAGAATCGCGATTCCGAGGATCCCCGCTTCGAGGAGGAAAAACTGAGCCTGGCGCAGCAGACTCATGACCGCCCCGCCGGGCGAGTCCTTGGCGAGCGCGAATCCCTTGGGAATACGCCCCGGGTCCAACGCGAGAAAAGTGACGAGCGCGACGCCAACAACGAGTGCCGGCAACCACACCTGCGGATGGAGCAGTCGCCAGGAGCGCTCGGCGCGCATGCTGCTGACCCACTTCCAGGCGACGAAAGGGATCAATCCGATGGCCGTCAGGGGCGACCATAACGCGGAGGCGACGAAGAGCATCGGCAGGATAGAATCCAGCCGTGTCGATCGGTCGTCCCGGTACAGTAATCCGATCAACAGCCAGCCGCCCAGTGCATGATTGGGTACCCAGAACAACTGGGTGGTCATCGATGAATATTGGTAACTGCCGGCCCACCATTCGAGGTGGGTAGTGATGTTCCAGTCACTGCGAAAGTGCGGACCGTCGTTCAGGAGGCTGCCGATGATGTCGAAGCCGCTGAAGAACACGACCACCGCCGCCACCGTGACGGCAACGCTCCACCGTGAGCGCGTCAGCGACAGAACTTGCAACAAGAACAGGATGGCGCCGATCGCCGTCCACACCAGCATGGACACATGGGCCGCAGCCAAGCCCGCTGCTTTGCCGACGATCGCCGCCGGCAGATAGTACGCGACGGGTGCGCGCAGCAAGCTTTCCTGACCATCGACCAAACCGTAGCCGACCGGCCACGGAGAAACGACCAAGTCATGCAGCACCGCATCGCGGATGTGCCAATCGGCGTTCGCGAACACCAGATGATCGGTGCCGCCGAGGACCGTCCAGGCGCCCCCGACGATGACGGCAACCGCGAGCTGCAGCGGCGTGATGGGTAATCGAGAAGGGCCGCGCGGCCACTTGGCGATCAGCGATCTCAGTGCATAAGCTGTACACGCAATCAAGGGCAATGCCGCCCACCATTCGAACCATCCCGCCAGGAAGATGACGAGAGGCAGGCACACATATCCGATGGCCGCCCGGTCGAGGAGCTCGAAGGAGCCGGCGGGCGCGGTTTGCGGTGCAATGGGGCTGAACATCGCCCGGAAAATTACCAGATTATGTCGTGCCGTGCCGTGCATAGGTCTCGGAGCGGCAGCGCTTTTATGCGAGCTTCGTATTGAAAATCAGCGCAAGTGTGAACTGCGCAGCACAATTACTCGGCAATCGAGTTGACCCCGCTGGCGCCGAGCGCCCAGGCCTCCGCCAGGTCGATTCCGCGCGCAAACACCGGCAGCGGCACGCACCGGCACAAGCCCCGAAGTTCTTCGGCCGACAATGCAGCGCGCATCACCAAGAAGTCCGCGCCGACGCTCGCTGCAGCGGCCCCTTCGGCGACGTCGCGGCAGTAGATGCCGAGCATCCCCGCATCGCCGGCGGCAATTCCCGGCTCCGCGACCCGATAGTCGGGCGTCTCGGCCTGCGTGAGTCGCTCCGGCAAACGCAGCGCCGACACAATGGGTTTATCCGCCGGCAACAGCTCCACGCCGGCCAATTCGTTCTGGGTGCACCAGCGCAGCGCCTGTCCGTCGAGTCCTTGCGGTTCGCCGCTGTAGCTCCTCACCACCCACATGTCGAGAAGGATCTCGCGCGATGGATAGGCGTGGCGTATGCGCATCAACGGTCTGGGGCTCCCGATCTGGATCCCGAGCTCTTCATTGAGTTCTCGCGCCAATCCGGCACGGCGCTCCTCGCCGACCTCTAGCTTACCGCCGGGAAACTCCCAGCCGCCCGCGAGGTGCACGCCTCGCGGCCGTTGCGCGATGAGTACGCGATCTGCCGCGTCGATCACCGCTGCGGCGACGACGTGAACGGTCGGGCGCGAACCGATACGACTCAACCGCTCGCTTGCTGCAAAGCGCCGTGACAGTGCTTGTATTTACGGCCGGACCCGCAAGGGCAGGGTTCGTTGCGCCCAACCTTGGGCAATGGGCGCACGAATGGCGCGGCGGCGGCGGCAGCGCGCGGGTCCATCTCCATGACGTTGCCCGGAGCCGCGACGACTTCGCCGCCGCCGAATTCGCCCGGGGCAGGCGTCGCCTGGATGGGTGAAATCGCTTCGGCGTGTTGCGCCTGCAGGGCCCGCGCGAGGCGCTGCTGGCGCTCGAGCTCTTCGCGTTCAATCTCAGCCTGGCTGCGCACTTGGATCTTCGACACCGTCGTCAACGTGTCGAACTTTATCCGGTCGAGCATCGCCGAGAACAATTCAAAGGCCTCGCGCTTGTACTCCTGCTTCGGGTTCTTCTGCGCATAGCTGCGCAGGAAAATGCCCTGCCGCATGTAGTCCATCGCGGCGAGGTGTTCGCGCCAATGTTGATCGAGGGTGCGCAGCATCACTTCCTTCTCGATGTAGCGCATCACTTGCAGTCCGACGCTGTTCTGCTTCTGGTCGTACGCGGCTTCCAGGGCTGCTTCGATCTTGCTCCGCAAGCCCGAACCGTCACCGGCCTCTTCGGCTTTGAGCCACTCATCGATCGGCAGCGTGAGAGCGAAATCGCGCTCGATGGACTGCGTCAATCCGCGGATGTCCCACTGTTCCTCGGGGGCGCCGCCGGGAACATACTGGTCCACGAGTTGCGCAACCACGTCCTCGCGAATGCCTTTGACGGCTTCGGCGACGTCTTCGGCGCTCATGAGGTCGGTGCGTTGCTGGTAGATCACCCGGCGCTGATCGTTCGCGACGTCGTCATATTCCAAGAGCTGTTTGCGGGCATCGAAGTTATGTTGTTCGACGCGCCGCTGCGCGCGCTCGATTTGGCGCGTCAGCATGCCGCTTTCTATCGCCTCGCCGGCCTTCATGCCGACCCGGGTCATGAGCGCTTTCATGCGCGTCGGATCGCCGAAAATGCGCATCAAATTGTCTTCGAGCGACAGGTAGAAGCGGCTCGAGCCGGGATCGCCTTGCCGGCCGGAGCGGCCGCGCAATTGATTGTCGATGCGCCGCGATTCATGGCGCTCCGTACCGACGATGTGCAGGCCGCCGGCAGCTACGACTTGCTCATGCCGTTTACGCCAGTCGTCGTGTATTTGCTTGAGCTCGGCCGCGTTGGGATTCTCGATCGCGTCGATCTGCGCCTGCGGGCTGCCGCCGAGCACGATATCCGTGCCGCGGCCGGCCATATTGGTTGCAATCGTGATCGCACCGGGACGACCGGCTTCCGCGACGATGTGGGCCTCGCGTTCATGTTGCTTGGCGTTCAACACTTCATGCGGAATCTTCGCCCCTTGCAGCAGCTTCGCCAGCCGCTCCGAGGTTTCGATCGACGTTGTGCCGACCAGCACCGGTTGACCGCGCTTCACGCAGTCCTGGATGTCCTCGAGAATCGCCTGAAACTTATCCTGCTCGGACAGAAACACCAGATCGGATTTATCCGCGCGGATCATCGGTTTGTGGGTGGGTATCACCACGACTTCGAGACCGTAGATCTGCTGAAATTCGAAAGCCTCGGTGTCGGCCGTGCCCGTCATACCGGACAGCTTTGCGTACAGACGGAAATAGTTTTGAAAAGTGATCGAGGCGACGGTTTGATTTTCTTCGCGTACCTTGACGCCCTCTTTCGCCTCGACCGCCTGGTGCAGACCATCGGACCAGCGCCGCCCCTGCATGGTGCGGCCGGTGAACTCATCGACGATGATCACTTCACCCTGGCGCACGATATACTCGACGTCGCGCTTGTATAATGCATGCGCGCGCAGCGCCGCGTTCAAGTGATGCATGAGGCGGATATTGGTGGCGTCGTACAGGCTCTCGCCTTCACGCAGCAAACCGATCTCCGCCATCAACTCCTCGACCTTTTGGTGACCGTCCTCGGTCAACGTCGCCTGCTTGGTTTTTTCGTCGACCGCGTAATCACCCGGTCCATCTTCGGCCTTTTGCCGCGTCAAACGCGGTATCAGCGCATTGATCTTGAGATACAGCTCGGTGCTTTCCTCCGCCGGCCCCGAAATGATCAGCGGCGTGCGTGCCTCATCGATCAGGATCGAATCGACCTCATCGACGATCGCGAAAGACAGTTTGCGCTGCACACGGTCCTCGAGACGGAACGCCAGGTTGTCGCGCAAATAATCGAAGCCGAATTCGTTGTTGGTGCCGTAGGTGATGTCGCAGGCGTACGCCG
>CAYRAC010000024.1:0-16921 GCA_964422045.1 uncultured Steroidobacteraceae bacterium | reverse complement strand
AACTCCAACGAAATATTGGAGGCATTGCAAGAACCCCTGCAAGGCATCGTCGGCGCGGTCAAGCAAGCGCTCGAACAAACGCCGCCTGAGTTGGGCGCCGACGTCGCCGAACGCGGCATCGTGCTCACCGGCGGCGGCGCGCTGTTGCGCGATGTCGATAAATTGCTCATGGAAGAAACCGGACTGCCCGTCGTGGTCGCGGACGACCCGCTGACCTGCGTTGCGCGCGGCGGCGGCCGGATCCTCGAACTCACCGAGGAACACGGACCGGGCATCTTCGGACTGGAGTAATGCAAGCGACTGGGGAAGCCTGAAGCCCGTGGTCGCCTTTCGCAATACCGACCCAGCCGGTCGCACCACGGGACTTCTGCTTCGCTGCGTGCTGTATTCGCTGCTGGCGTTGTGCCTGATCATCGTCGATAAGCGCTACGATCATCTCGGCAAGATTCGCCGCGTCCTATCGATCGTCGCCTACCCGGTGCAAATTGCGGTCGCGAGTCCCTTCGAAGGCTGGGATTGGTTTCGCGAAAGCGTGACCACCCGCGATGCCTTGCGCGCCGACAAGGCGAAGCTCGAGGGCGAGCTGCGCGTGGCGCAATTCCGCCTGCAGCGCTACGAAGCGCTCGAGGCCGAGAGCCAGCGGCTGCGGGCGCTGCGTGACAGCACGGCCGCCATCACGGATCGCTTCGTCATCGGCAACATCATGGACCTCGATTTGGACCCGTTTCGCGAACGCGTGCTGGTCGACAAGGGCGCGCAAGACGGCGTATTCGTCGGGCAAGCGGTGCTCGACTCGGGCGGGGTCTTCGGCCAGGTCGCGCGCGTCGGGCAGCTGACCGCCGAGGTGATTCTGCTGAGCGACGCGACGCACGCGATTCCGGTGCAGGTGAATCGCAATGGCCTGCGAACCGTGGCCGTCGGCACCGGCGATATGCAACGGCTGAAACTTCCGTATCTGCCGACCAGCGCCGATGTGGTCGCAGGCGACCTGCTGGTGACGTCCGGGCTCGGCGGCGGCTTTCCGGCGGGCTACCCCGTCGGCACGGTGGCCGATGTCAAGCGCGACCCCGCGGCTTCGCTCGCCGACGTCGACGTCAAACCGGCGGCCGCACTCGACCGTTCGCGCGAATTGATGTTCGTCTGGCTGAAAACTCCGCCGACCGCGCCCGGCAAAGGCGCCGCGCCGCCGGCGCAGCCACAGGCACAACCCGCGCCGCCGGCGCCCGGGCCGTCGACCCCGAAACAGGCGAGCGAGCCGCCGAAATCTGCGCGCACGACCCCCGCATCGCGAGCGACCGAGCAATGATGCGCGACGACCGAATCCGCCGCATGCCCATGGCCTTGTCGGCACTGGTGGCGCTCGCGCTCGCCGTGCTGCCGGTGCCGGCGGTGCTGCAGGCCTTCCGTCCGGACTTCTTGGTGCTCGTGGTCTTCTACTGGTCCATCGAGTCGCCGCGCGCCGGCGGACTCACGCTCGCGTTCGTGGCGGGCCTCGCGCTCGATGTGATTCAGGGCGTGGTGCTCGGACAGCATGCGCTGGCGCTCACATTGATGGCCGGCTGGGCGACGCACCTGCGGCTGCGGCTGCGCGTATTTTCTATTGTCTCGCAATGCCTCACGATATTCGCCCTATTGACCGGTTACCAGTTCGTGTTGTTCTGGATCGATGGTGCCACCGGCAACCCCGTCACGGCATTCGGCCGCTGGCTGGCGCCGGTCATCGGCGCCTTGCTGTGGCCGCTGCTGTCCGCGGTCCTGGGCCGCGTGCATGAACGCTAACGAACCGGGACGTGCCGTATGATATTCGACGAATTTTCACCTTCCCGAACGCGGCGCACGCTCACCGCCGGCGGCCGCACCTTGCGCGCCTTGGGATTGGACGGGCCGCTGACCGGCGTGCTCGCCATCATCGTCTGCATCGGCATCCTGGTGGTTTACTCCGCGTCCGGACAGAACTGGAGAATGGTCGACCATCACCTGGTGAACATCGGCATTGCGGTTGCGGCGCTGCTGGCGCTCGCCAAACTCTCGACGCCGCAATACCTGCGGCTGTTCGCGCCGATCGCGTACGTCATCGGCGTGCTGCTGCTGATCGTGGTCGACGTCACGGGTCACATCGGCAAGGGCGCGCAGCGCTGGCTCGATGTGGGCTTCATGCGCTTCCAGCCGTCCGAAATCATGAAGCTGGCGGTACCGATGATCTGCGCCTGGTACATGCACGAGCGGCCGTTGCCGCCGACCTTCAAGGATCTCATCGTCATGGGAATCATGATCGCCATTCCCACCGCGATGATCGTCACGCAGCCGGATCTGGGCACCGCGCTGCTGATCGCCGCTTCCGGACTCATCGTCATGCTGCTCGCCGGCCTGCAGATCCAGCTGATATTGATCTCCATTCCATTGCTCGGCGGCGCGGCGTGGGCGGGCTGGCATTTCATTCACGATTATCAGCGCCAGCGAATCATGACTTTCCTCAATCCCGAGACCGACCGGCTCGGCGCCGGCTATCACATCATCCAATCGCAGATCGCGATCGGCTCGGGCGGCGTCTTCGGCAAGGGCTACATGAACGGCAGCCAGGCGCAGCTCGAGTTCCTGCCCGAGCGCTCGACCGACTTCATCTTCGCGGTCATCGGCGAGGAGTTCGGTTTGCTCGGGCAACTCTTGATCCTGTCGCTGTACGGCGTGGTCATCGGGCGCGCTTTGTATCTCGCCATGCAGGGCCAAGACACCTTCTCGCGGTTGACGGGCGGCGCGATTGCGCTCAGCTTCTTCGTCTATGTGTTCGTCAATTCCGGAATGGTGAGCGGCATTCTGCCGGTGGTCGGCGTGCCGCTGCCGCTGATCAGCTATGGCGGGACCTCGATGGTCACGTTGCTGGCCGGCTTCGGCATATTGATGTCGCTGCATTCGCATCGCAAACTCATCGGGTCTTGAGCGGTGCGCACGGCCCTCACCTTCCCATCCCTGGCGCTGATCGCGATTCTACTGTGCGTCGCGTGCCGGCCCGCGGCCGCGCTCGATGTGAAGCGCCCCGAGATCAAGGATTTCATCGAACACATGGCCGATACCTCGTCCTTCAAGAAACGCCAGTTGCGAAAATTGCTGAAGGCGGCGCAAAGCCAGCCGGCCATCATCGAGGCGATGGACCGGCCCGCCGAAAAGGCCAAGCCGTGGTTCGAATATCGGCCGATCTTCGTCACCGAGAAGCGTATCCGCGAGGGCACGGATTTTTGGATCGCGCATCGCCAGGCACTCGATCAGGCCAGCGTCAGGAGCGGCGTGGCGCCGGAATATCTCGCCGCCATCCTGGGTGTCGAAACCTTCTACGGCCGCCTCACAGGCTCTTACCGCGTGCTCGACGCACTCGCCACGCTCGCCTTCGATTATCCGGCGCGCGCGAAGTTCTTTCGCGATGAACTCGAACAGTTCCTGCTGCTGACGCGCGATCTGCATCTCGATGCGCTCAAGGTGAAGGGCTCGTACGCGGGCGCGATGGGCGCGCCGCAGTTCATGCCCTCGAACTATCGCCGCTATGCGGTCGACGCGGATGCCGATGGCCGAATCGACCTGTGGGGCAACTGGCCCGACGTGTGCGCGAGCGTCGGTAATTATCTCAAGGAGCATGGCTGGAACGCAGGCGAGCCGGTGTTGAGCGAGGCGAGCGTCGCGCCCGACAAGACTTCCGACCTGGATGGGCGCAAGCTCGCGCTGTCGGAAACGGTCGGCTCGCTGCACACCAAGGGCGTGAGTTTCGACAGCTCCCTGGCGGATGATGCGCCCGCGCTGCTGATCGCGGCCGACGAAGCCGATGGCGTGCATTGGCGCGTCGGCTACAACAATTTCTTTGTGATCACCCGCTACAACCACAGCGCCCTGTACGCGATGGCGGTGTTCGAATTGGCCGCCGCCGTCAAGCAGCGCGTCTTGTTGAACGATGCGGCCGGTGGTGCCGCGCCGCTCGCCGCCACTCCCGCAGCGGCCCAGCCGTGATGCTCGGTCGTGCCTTCGCGGCTCCCTTGGGACTTGCGGTTGCGATCGGCCTCGCCGCCTGCCTGCACGCGCCACCGCAACCGGCCGAGCCCGTTCCCGCACCACCGCCCGTGTCGCTCCCGCCGCCGCCTGATTCCGTGGCCGATGCCATTCCGCACGGCGAACCGAAATCACGCAGCGGCAACCCGCCGTTTTACGATGTCTTCGGCAAGCGCTACTACGTTCTCTCGTCGAGCGTCGGCTACTGGGAGCGCGGCGTGGCCTCCTGGTACGGGCCGGGCTTTCATCAGGTGCGCACCTCGACCGGCGAGCGCTACGACATGTACGCCATGACGGCGGCGCACAAGACATTGCCGCTGCCGGCCTACGTGCGCGTCACCAATCTGCAAAATGGTCGCAGTGTCGTGGTCCGCGTCAACGATCGCGGCCCGTTCGTCGGCAATCGAATCATCGATCTGTCGTACTCGGCTGCGGCTCGCCTCGACATGCTGCGTAACGGCACCGCCATGGTCGATGTGCGCGCCATCGATGCCTCGATGCCGCTGGTGTTGCCGGCTGCGGCGCCGCCGGCGCCGGCTCCCGCGGCGGCGGCCAATGCGGCGCTGTTCGTGCAGGCCGGCGCATTCTCCGATCCCGCGAACGCCGAACGCCTGGCCGAGAAATTGCGCGGCGGCAGCTACGGCAAGGTCTTCGTGCGCGACGATCAGATTGCAGGCCGTCGAATGTACCGCGTGCGCATCGGGCCCGTGCCCGATGTCGCCGAATTCGACCGCGTGGTCGCGGCGCTCGAACGGGTCGGAATCAACGATGCGCATCTGGCGCTCGATTAATCGAGCGATGGGCGTGCAATAATCCTTGTCATTCAAGCTATTCAAGGTATCCACTGACTATGCTGCGTTCCCTCTTAATTGGAGTTTGGGTTTCGGCGCTGCTCGCCGCTCACGGCGCTGCCGCCCTACCCGCGCTGCCGGCGCCGGTGGCCGCGCCTGCGGCGAGCTCCATGGCCATACCGACGGCGCCGCAGGTCGATGCGCGCGCCTACATCGTCGTCGACTATCGCACCGACAAGATTCTGGCCGCCCAGGAGCCGGGCGCGCGCGTCGAGCCCGCAAGCCTCACCAAGCTCATGACGGCCTACATCGTCTTTCAAGAATTGGCGGCCGGGAAGCTCAAACTCGACGAGCAGGTGAACGTCAGCGAACACGCCTGGCGTTCGGAGGGCTCGCGCACTTTCATCGAGCTCGGAAAGCCTGTGTCGGTGCAGGACCTGATCCTCGGGATGATCGTGCAATCGGGGAACGATGCGACGATTGCCCTGGCCGAGCGCATCGGCGGCACCGAGGAAACATTCGCGCAGCTGATGAATGCCAACGCGCAGCGTCTCGGGATGAGCGGCAGTCATTTCGAGAATAGCTCGGGACTGCCCGCGCCGCAGCACTACACGACGGCGCGCGACCTCTCGCTCCTGGCGAGCGCCATCATTCGCGAATATCCGCAGTACTACAAATGGTTTTCGGTGCGCGAATTCGAACACAATGGCATCAAGCAGCAAAACCGCAACGGCCTCTTGGACAAGGACCCGACGGTCGACGGCCTGAAAACCGGCCACACCGATTCGGCGGGCTTTTGCCTGGTGACCTCGGCGCTGCGCGATGGTATGCGGCTGGTATCGGTGGTGATGGGGTCGGCCAGCATGAAGGCGCGCGAAAACGCGAGCGCCGCGCTCCTGAACTATGCCTTCACGTTCTACGACACCAAGCTCGTCGTCAAAGGCGGCACGGTGCTCGCCACCGCCCGCGTCTGGAAGGGAGAAACGCCCTCGGTCGATCTTGGTATCAAAGACGACTTGTACATCACGCTGCCGCGCAACGAGGCGGACGGCATCAAGACGGCCACGGACATTCAGCCGCGCTTGATTGCACCGCTCGCCGCGCAGGCAACCTTGGGGTCGCTGCGCGTGTTCGCGGCCACCCACCCGCTCGCGACGCTGCCCTTGCATCCGCTCAAGCCCGTGGCCGCCGGCGGCTGGTGGCGCCGCCTCATCGACACCATCCGGCTCTGGTTCGCCTGAGCGCCGTGCCGCTGCCCATCTGCTACTTGAACGGTCGCTACACGCCCTTGGCCGATGCGCGCGTGTCGCCGCTCGACCGCGCTTTTCTATTCGGCGACGCGGTCTACGAAGTCATCCCGGTGTATGCCTCGCGGCCGTTCCGCTTGCGCGAGCACTTGGACCGGCTCAATCGCAGCCTCGCCGGCATCCGCATGGCCGCGCCCCGCTCGCACGCCGACTGGGCGCACCTCTGCCAGGAACTGATCGAGCGCAATTCGGCCGTCGAGGCGCACATTTATGTGCAGGTGACGCGCGGCGCGGAGTTCGGCCGCAACCACGCGTGGCCGGATGATTTGCAGCCCACGGTGTTTGCCTACATCTCGGCGCTGGAGCCGATGCCGCCCTCGTTTCTCGAACACGGTGTGGCGGCGGTAACCGCGGCGGAGACCCGTTGGGCGCGGCGCGACATCAAATCCACCGCGCTGCTCGCGAATATTCTGCTGAAGAAACTCGCCGCGGATGCCGGGGCTTTCGAAACCATCATGCTCGAAGACGGTGAACTCACCGAGGGTTCATCCACCACGGTGCATGTCGTCCAAGGCGGCGTCATTCGCACGCCGCCCAACGGCCGGCAGATTCTTCCCGGCACGACTCGCGATGTGGTCTCCCTGCTCGCCGGGCGCTTGCATGTGCCTTGCGAGAGCGCTCGCATCAGCGAGGCCGCCCTGCGGGCGGCGGACGAAATCTGGCTGGCGTTTGCCACACGCGGGGTGCTGCCGGTCACGACCCTCGACGGCGCGCCCGTCGGCTTGGGGAAACCGGGGGCGCTTTTCAAGCGCATGAGCGGCGCCTTCATCGAGTACACGCACGAGCTCGAAGGAACGCCTGCACTATGAGCGACAGCCTGTTGGAATTTCCCGCCGATGTCCCGATCAAGGTCATGGGGCGTCATGACAGCGACCTGCGCACGCTCACCCAGAGCATCATCGAGCGTCACGCGGGCCCCCAGCCCGAGTCCAGTGTGCGCACACGCACCAGCGCCGACGGCAATTTCGTCGCGCTCACCTACCTCGTGCATGCGCAAAGCCGCGCGCAGCTCGATACGATCTATCGCGAACTGACGGCCTGCAAAGCGGTATTGATGGCGCTGTAACCCGCACCGAACTTCAGCTGCCGCAATAGATGCGGCGTCAAGGCGTCCGCCGCCGCCTCGAGCGCGCCGTCGGCGGCGAATCGGGGAACATGGTCCGCGAGCCGCGTCACGGCAAGGCCGCGCTGCCCGCAGACGTTGATTCGCGCGAACGGTGCGAGATCGAGCGACACGTTGAGCGCCAGTCCGTGGTAGCTCGAGCCGCGGCGAATGCGCAGGCCGAGGCTAGCGAGTTTCGCGCCGCCGACATACACGCCGGGCGCCGCGCGCGAACCCTGCGCGCTCACACCGAACTCGGCGACGCAGTCGATGACGGCATTCTCCAGCGCCACCACCAACTCGCGCACGTTCAAGCGGCGGCGCCGCAAATCGATGAGCGGATACATCACGAGCTGCCCGGGCCCGTGGTAAGTCACTTGACCGCCGCGATCGATCTGCACCACCGGGATGTCGCCCGGGGATAACAGATGTTCGCGGCTCGCATTCAATCCCAAGGTGAACACGGGCGGATGCTCGACGAACCAGATTTCATCGGCGGTCGAGCTCGCGCGCTGGCCCGTGAACTCCTGCATCGCCCGCCAGGTGGGCTCGTACGGCGCCAAACCGAGGTGCCTGATCAGAGGTGCATCGCTCACGGGGCGCGGCTGTCGAGGGCGGCGTTGCTGAGGCCGGCATTGTTGCGCGCCAGCGCCTGTTCCGCACGGTAGCTCGATCGCACCAGCGGCCCGGATACACATTCGAGGAATCCCAAGGCGAGTGCCCACTCGCGGTACTGATCGAATTCGCGCGGCGTGACGAAGCGCTCGACGGCGAGGTGGTTCGGGGTGGGACGCAAATACTGCCCGAGGGTGAGAATATCGACCGCCGCCTCGCGCAGCTGCGCCAACGTCTCGCGAAGCTCCGGCTCGCTCTCGCCCAGACCCAGCATCAAACTGCTCTTGGTCAGCACCGCGGGCCGATACGCCTTCGCCGCACGCAGCACGCCCAAGGTCTGCTCGTAACCGGCGCGCGGGTCGCGCACCGGATGCGTGAGGCGGCGCACCGTCTCGATATTTTGCGCGAACACGTCCAATCCTGAATCGAGGACGGTGTGCACGTCGCGGATCACGCCCTGAAAATCCGGGGTCAGCGCTTCGACCGCGGTCGCGGGATTGCTGCGCTTGATGGCGCGGATCGCCGCGGCGTAGTGCGCCGCACCGCCGTCGTCGAGGTCATCCCGATTGACCGATGTCAGCACCACGTACTTGAGCCCCATCAATGCGACCGAGCGCGCCACGTTCTGCGGCTCCTCCGGGTCGAGCCAGCCGCGCGGATTGCCGGTGTCGACCGCGCAGAATCGGCAGGCGCGCGTGCACACCGCGCCCATTAACATAATCGTCGCCGTTCCGGCGTTCCAGCATTCGCCGATATTCGGGCACTTCGCTTCCTCGCACACCGTACTCAAGCGATGCTCGCGTACGATTTGCTTGACCCTCGTGAATTCGCGGCCGATGCCCATGGGCGCACGCAGCCAGGCGGGCTTGCGCAAGGCCGGCGCGCCGCCGGGCGGCGCCGGCTTCGGCCTGACGCCATCCTTGATGGCGCTAAAGCCCTGCCGAGTGGTGTACTTCTCGCCGCTCTTCGCCGCGCGCGGCTCTTGCAGGATGGGTATGCCTTTGAATTCGGACATGGCTCAATTGTACCTTAATGGTTGGCGTTCAACGTCTGCAGCCGCTCGACGGTTCCAACGTCTTCCCACATGCCGCTGTAGAGTTCCGCGGATGCCTGGTTCGCCGCCATCGAGCGCAGCAGCAACGGCTTCAACGGGAACGCACCGTCGCTGCAGCCGGCGAAAAATCCATGCCGATAGAGCGCGATGCCGGAGAACGTCAAGCGGCGCGCCGCCGCCGCCAGCGGGCGTCCGTGCTCCAAGCCGAAATCCCCTTGCGGGTGTTGGGGCGGATTGGGCACGAGCACGAGGTGCGCTTCGCGAGCGGCGCTCATTGCCAGCCTGTCGAATGGAAAATCCGTATAGATGTCGCCATTGACCACGGCAAACGGTTCCGGTGTGAGATGCGGCAATGCGCGAAATATACCGCCGGCGGTTTCGAGCGCGCGCTCCTCGTGGCTGTAGAGGATCGTCACACCATAGCGTGCGCCATCCCCCAAGAATTCGCTGATCTGCGAACCCAGCCACGCGAGATTGATCACGATCTTGCGCATCCCGGCGCTTGCCAAGCCTACGACGTGCCGTTCGATCAGCGGCTGACCGCGTACCTTGAGCAATGGCTTCGGGGTGGTGTCGGTCAACGGCCGCAGGCGCTCGCCGCGCCCCGCCGCCAGGATCATGGCGACGCGCGGACGCTCGAGGGTCGCGCTCACGTGAGCGCCCGCTGCTGCGCGTAAATGAATTCCGCATCGACGCGCCTGGCGATGAACTCGGCGAACTGCGCGGTTTCCGCATACTCGCCGGCGGCCTCGCGGGCGTAATCGAGCACGCGCGGCAAGTCCTTCAGGTACTGCGGCTTGCCGTCGCGCAGGTTCAAGCGCGCGAAGATCCCGAGCACCTTGATGTGCCGCTGCAAACCCATCAGATCGAAGCCGCGGATGAATTCGCTCTCGGAGACGGCCGGCGCGAATCCGCCGGCGAGCAGCCGTTCGCGATATAGCAGCGCCCAGGCGCGCACCCGCGGCGCAGGCCAGGCGATGTAGCAATCCTTCAGCAGCGACACCAAATCGTAGGTCACCGCTCCGCACACGGCATCCTGAAAATCCAAGATGCCGGGATTCTCGGTCGCCGTGAGCAGCAGATTGCGTGAATGATAATCGCGATGCACGAAGGTCGCGGGCTGCGCCAGGGCACTGTGCGCCAGCGTCTCGAACAGCCGATCGAGCATGCCGCGTTCCGCCGCGGAGATGTCGAGCTTGAGGTGCTCGCGCAGGAACCACTGCGGCATGAGTTCCATTTCACGCAGCAACAAATCGCGGCTGTACGGCGCCAGCTCGCGCGCCGACGCCGCACCGGCCGTCTGCATCCTCGCCAAGGCGCCGAGCGCATCCGCATACAGCCGCTCTTCCGCTCCATTCTTGAGCTCGTCGAGGTACTGGCGGGTTCCTAGATCGGACAGCAGCAGAAAGCCGCGCCGTGCATCCTGCGCCAAAATCACCGGTACGTTGAGGCCCATGCCGAGCAGCAGCCGCGCCACGCGCACGAACGGTTCCACGTTCTCCTTGTCCGGCGGCGCGTCCATTGCGATGTAACTGTCGCTGCCGCGGGTCACGCGAAAATAACGGCGAAAACTCGCATCGACCGACGCCGGCGCGATGGCGCTGCCGGCAAATCCCAAGTCCTCGAACACCCATCGAGTCAAATCCGCCAGGCGGGAATCGCTTGCATCCGGTAGACCCATGCTTGACCATTCACTAACCGCAAATCTGGCGGCGGCAACTAGTATACCGACTAAGGCGATGTATTTTGTCCATGGCGTTTGATGTTCGGGCCGCATTCATTGGCTTGTGCCTCGCGGCCGCTGCGGTGGTCCGCGCCGGAGACATGTGTCCCGCTCCGCCGAAATACCAACCCCCGCTCGCCTCCGACATCGCCGCCGACGATCACCGCATCCACATCGACACCGACGATGCCGTGCTCGACGCCGACGGCCATGCCGTGCTCAATGGCCGCGTCAAGGTGCGCCAGGACGCGCGCAGCGTCACCTCGGACTCGGTCGATTACGACGACAGCACCGGCCGCGTCGTTGTCAAGGGCGCGGTCGACTTCGAAGATCCGAAATTGCGGGTGCACAGCGTCACCGGCAGCTACGACATCGACGGCGCCGCGAATTTCGATCAGGCGAATTTTCAACTCATGGACCGCAACGGCCGCGGTTTCGCCAAGGACATCGACGTCCTCCCCGACGGCAAAGTCGAGCTGGCGAGCGTGCGCTATACCACCTGCCCGGTGGGCAACGAGGATTGGATGCTGCAGGCCTCCGCGATCAACATCGACACCAAGGTGCAGGAAGGCGTGGCGCGCAACGTCATCATGCGCTTCAAGGATGTGCCCATCTTCTATACGCCGTACATTTCGTTCCCGATCGGCGATGAACGCAAGAGCGGCCTGCTGTTCCCGAGTTTCGGCCATTCCGGAAGCAACGGCTTCGAGCTCGAGGTTCCGTACTATTTCAATCTTGCGCCGAACTACGATCTGACGCTCACGCCCGGACTGCTGTCGGCGCGCGGCGTGCAGCTCGCCGAACAGTTTCGCTACCTCACGTCGAGTTCGCACGGCCAGATCGAAGGCACGTTCTTGCCGAACGATTCGCAGGTGCACAGCGATCGCAGCTACTTCCGCTTCACCGACATCACCGATTTTCGCACCGGGATGCGCTTCGATACCGACATCGCCAGTGTCAGCGACAGCAGCTATTTCGAGGACTTTGCCGTCGGCTCCGACCAAACCAGCGTGACCTTCCTCGAACGGCGCGCCGATATCCTGTACTACGACGACTCCTGGCGCATCCGCGGACAGCTGCAGAACTTTCAAGTTATCGACATCACGGTGCCCGACACGGAGCGCCCCTACTCGCGCGTGCCGCGAATCGAAGCGAACGCGCTGTGGCCGGTGGCCGGCACGCAATTCGAGCTGGCGTTGGACAGCGAGGCGGTGAATTTTCTGCGCGAGGTCGGCACCACGGGCGTGCGCTTGAACGTGGCGCCGGAGCTGCGCTGGTCGAGCCGCGGTCCGGGTTATTTCTTCGAACCCGCGGTCGGCTACGATTTTACGCAATACGACTTGAAGAACGCCGGCATCGGCGCGCCGAGCACGCCGACCCGTGCGCTACCCTACGCGCGGCTCGATGCGGGTCTGGTGTTCGAGCGCGACGCAGGTTCGAAGGGGCAGCGGACGCAGACGCTCGAGCCGCGCGTGGTCTATAGCTACGTACCGTACCGCAACCAAGATTCGCTGCCGGTCTTCGACAGCGGTTTACCCGACCTCAACCTGACCGAGCTATTTCGCACCAATCGCTATGTCGGGGAGGACCGCATCGGCGATGCCAACCAAGTCGCGCTCGCTCTGACCACGCGGCTCATCGACCACTCGTCGGGGGCTCAGTACCTCAGCGCAACCATCGGCCAGATCCGCTATTTCTCCGTGCCGCGTGTCGGGCTTCCCGCGGACGTCGCCGCCGACGCGACCGGTCAGATCCTGCAGACCGTGCCCGGGGTCAATCCTCTGGCCATGCCGGGCCAGGTGCTGCTGAATTCGCGTGGTCAGATCGTGATGTCCCTGCCCGGACAGTACGTCTCGGGACTGCCCGCGACGTTCGCGGCGGCGGCGCTCGGCCAGACGACGCCCGTGTTTCCCGCCTCCGACATCGTCGCCGATGTGGCCGTGACCGCCTACAAGCATTTCAGCTTCAATTTCGATTACCTGTGGAATCCCTACACCTCGCAGACCGATAAATCGGAGGTGTCGCTGCAGTATCGCCCCGACCCTTCGCGGGTCATCAATATCGGCTACCGCTTTCAGGAAAATGTGCTCACCCAGCAGCCCATCCTCAAGCAGTGGGATGGGTCCTTCGCCTGGCCGATCGCCGACCATTGGAACACGGTGGGACGCTGGGTCTACTCCCTCCAGGACCACCAAACCATCGAGCAAGTGGCTGGATTTGAATATAAAAGTTGCTGCTGGAAGATTCAGTTGGTGCAACGCCGCTACGTCCGGGTCACCAATAACACGCCGGGACTAGACACCTCGATTGCATTACAATTGGAACTCACAGGCCTAAGTTCGGTCGGAAAACCAGCAAATACCTTCTTGGAACGAGAGATTCGCGGTTATTCGACCCGCGATCCGAATGCGCAGAACCCGGCCCCCTGACCAGGACGAATTTTTAAACCATGCGTAAATTGGCTTTTTTTGGCTTGAGCGCGTTAGTCGCGGCATCGCTCCTCTCGACCCTGTCGTATTCGCAGACGCGCGATATCGGCGTGCACGGTGAAATGCTCGACCGCATCGCCGCCATCGTCAATGACGGTCTGGTGCTGAAGAGCGAGCTCGATGCGCAGATGGATGCGGTCACGAAAAGGCTGCAGGAACAAAAGGTCGAACTGCCCTCGCAAAGCGTGCTCAAGCAACAGGTGCTCGACCGCCTGATCCTGCAGGAGATTCAATCGCAGCACGCCAAGCGGGTGGGGCTTACCGTCTCCGACGAGCAACTGAACAGCGCCCTGCAGGAAATCGCCAGCCGCAACAAGATCCCGTTCGATCAGCTGCCCACGGCGCTCGCGGCGCAGGGCGTCGATTACATGCAGTATCGTGAGGGCATGCGCAAGGAATTGACCCTGAGTACCTTGCGGCAACGCGACGTCATTGCGCACATCAATGTCAGTCCGCATGAACTCGAGCAATTCCTGGCGCGCCAGCAGACCGCCGCCGCGAACGATGAATTCAACGTGTCGCACATTCTGCTGTCGCTGCCGGAAGCCGCGACGCCGCAACAGCTCGATGAAATCACCCACAAGGCACAGGATCTGGCGGCGCGCGCCTCCAAGGGAGAGGACTTCGGTCAACTCGCGATCGCCAATTCGAACAGCCAGACGGCCCTCGACGGCGGCCAGCTGGGCTGGCGCAAAGGGACGCAGCTGCCGCAGTTCATCTTGGACCTGGTCACGCGCATGAAGCCGGGTCAAGTGAGCGAGCCGGTGCGCACGCCGAGCGGCTTCCACATCGTCAAACTCAACGAGCGGCGCAGCGGCGAAGCGCAGGTCATCATCAATCAAATTCACGTGCGCCACATTTTGATGAAGACCAACGAACTCGACGACGATGAAACCGTGCGCCAGAAATTGAGCAAGCTGCGCGAGCGCATCTTGAAGGGCGAGGATTTTGCCGGCCTCGCGTCCACCAACTCACTGGATCCCGGTTCTGCGCCGGACGGCGGCGACCTTGGCTGGAGCGGACCCGGGACCTTCGTTCCGGAATTCGACAAGGCGATCGCCGACTTGAAGGTCAATGAGATCAGCGAGCCGTTCAAGACTCGTTACGGCTGGCATATCGTGCAGATGCTGGGCACCCGCACCTACGACAGCACCGACGACGTCCGGCGGCAACATGCTTTCGCGGCCATCCGCGAAAGCAAGGCGGATGAGGAAACCGAGTTGTGGCTGCGCCGACTACGCGACGAGGCCTTCGTCGAAATCAAGATGTAGTGTACATACCGCGGATCATCATCACGTCGGGTGAGCCCGCGGGCATTGGCCCGGATGCCTGCGTCGCGCTCGCACAGGGCAGCTGGGATGCCGACATCGTGGTGGCGGCCGATGCGAATCTACTGGCGGCCACGGCCGCCGCCCTGCACCTGCCGCTCAACGTCGAGCGCTACGATCCCTCGAACCCTCCCGCCGCGCATCGCGCCGGCACGCTCAAGGTGTTGCACCTGCCCACGGCCTGCGCCGTCACCGCCGGGACGCTCGATCCGCGCAATGCGGCCTATGTGATCGAGATGCTGAACCGTGCCTGCGATGGGTGCATGAACGGCGAGTTTGCGGCCATGGTGACCGCGCCCGTGCAGAAGAGCACCTTGATGGATGCGGGGTACGAGTTCACCGGCCACACCGAATACCTCGCGGCCCGCACCCGCGCCGCGTTGCCGGTCATGCTGTTGCTGAGCGGACAGCTGCGCGTGGCACTGGTCACGACCCACCTGCCGCTGGCCGAGGTGCCGCGGGCGCTGACGCGCGAGCGCCTGCACAGCACCTTGAAGATCGTGGCCATGGATCTGGAGCGCCATTTCGGACTGGCGAATCCGAGGATCGCCGTGCTCGGGCTCAATCCGCACGCGGGCGAAGCCGGACATCTCGGCCGCGAGGAAATCGAGGTGATCGAGCCCGTGATTCGCACGCTGCGTGCGCAAGGCCTCGACCTGCAAGGCCCCGTGCCGGCCGATACCGCCTTTACGCCGCGTTTCCTCGAGTCCGCCGACGTCATCGTCGCGATGTATCACGATCAGGGGCTGCCGGTGATCAAGCACGTGGGATTCGGCAACGCGGTCAACGTCACCTTGGGACTTCCGATCCTGCGAACCAGCGTCGACCACGGAACGGCGCTCGGCTTGGCGCGCACCGGCCGGGCGGACGCCGGCAGCTTGCGCGCGGCCCTCATCCTCGCCGTCGAGTTGAGCGGCGGTTCCGCGCATGCCGGTTCGTAGGCGCTTCGGTCAGCATTTTCTACATGCTCCCGGGGTGATTCGCCGGATCATCGACGCAGTCGCGGCGGGGCCGGGCGCGCGCGTCGTCGAGATCGGACCCGGCCGCGGGGCGCTGACCTGGGGCCTGCTCGAACGGGCCGGCCGCTTGGATGTGATCGAAATCGATCGCGATCTGGCGCAGGCACTCAAGGCCGATCCGCGCGCCGACAACCGCCTCCGCGTGCATGTCGAGAACGTGCTCGACACGGACTTCATCCGCCTGCGTGGCACCGGTGCGCCGCTGCGCGTCGTCGGCAACCTCCCCTACAACATCTCGACCCCGCTGCTGTTTCGCCTGCTGACGCAGCAAGCAGCCATTTGCGATATGTTTTTCATGCTGCAAAAGGAAGTCGTGGACCGGATGACGGCGCAGCCCGGCACCAAGGATTATGGGCGCCTGACGGTGATGCTGGCTGCGGTGGCCGAGGTGCAGGCGCTCTTCGATGTCGGCCCCGGCGCGTTTCAGCCGCGCCCCAAGGTATGGTCGGCCGTCGTGCGCCTGCAGCCGAGCACACACCCGCGCTTCGAGTTGGGCAGGGATGGGGTGCTGCGAACCCTGGTGACGGCCGCGTTCTCGCAGCGGCGCAAAACCCTGCGCAACTCCCTGAAGGGCCTGCTGAGTTCACAGGACATCGAATCCTGCGGTATTGACCCGCAGTTGCGTCCGGAAACGTTGGCACCGTCGCAATTCGGCCTGCTTGCCGCGCATTACTCGCGACTGGTCGGCTATACTTGATGGCGCATGGCCCGATACAAGAAGCTTTTGGTGCTGCTCGATCTGTCCGAAGACAGCGAGCAGATTGCCATTGCGGGGCGGGATCTCGCGCAGGATTCGAATGCGGCCATGGTTTTCCTGCATGTCGTCGAATTCGTGCCGACGGAACCCTTGGGCGAAACGATGCTGCCGACGGTGCAATTCGAGGATGAGCTCATCGAGCGTTCGCGCGAGAGGCTGGCCGACCTGATCAAGCGGCTGGGGTATGCGCGCACCACGGGGCGGGTCGAATCCGGTAATACCAAGGCGGAGATTCTGCGCGTAGCGGACCAGGAAAAGGCGGATCTCATCGTGCTCGGCAGCCGTGAGCGTCACGGCCTCGCTTTCATGGTGAATTTTACGGAAGACACGGTGCTGCATGCCGCGCATTGCGACATGCTGGCCGTGCGCTTGAAGTAATGCGATGCAAAGCATGACAGCCGCGCCGGTGAACCAGAGAATTCGGGTTGAGGTCGAGACTGCCTACATCGAGGAGCAGTCCGACCCGCGCGATAAGCGATTCGTGTTTTCGTACACCATCACCATCCGCAACGAAGGTGAGGTGCCGGCGCGCCTGCTGACGCGCCACTGGATCATTACCGACGCGAACGGCAATGTGAAAGAGACGCGCGGCGACGGTGTGGTCGGAGAACAGCCGTATCTGAAGCCCGGCCAGGGATTTCGCTATTCGAGCGGTGCCGTCATCGAGACTCCGGTCGGCACCATGCAGGGCAGCTATCAGATGG
>CAYRAC010000023.1:13101-17093 GCA_964422045.1 uncultured Steroidobacteraceae bacterium | reverse complement strand
CTCCGGATGGACCCCGGTCACTCCCATGAAATACAGATCCGCGCGCAGTTGCGCGGCGGCTTCGATCAGCGCCGCGCCGACGCTCACCATGGAATGCCGGAACAGCCGGCCGCCGAGCACGATGATCTCGATTGCGGGGTGAGCGGCCAACTCCACCGCCACGGTGGGGCTGTGCGTAACGAGGGTGGCGCGTAACTCCGGATCCAGGTGACGCGCCACTTGCAGCGCCGTCGTGCCGCCGTCCAGGATGACGACCTGGCCCGGTCGGATCATCGCGGCACCGAGACGGCCCAGCGCGATCTTCTCCTGCGGCGACACCTGCTCGCGCTCGTGCAAGTCGCCCACGGCCGCGGACGCGGGCAGCGCGCCGCCGTGCACGCGCTGCAGCTTGCCCGCCTTCGCCAGTTCCCGCAGGTCGCGGCGAATTGTGTCTTCCGAGGTGCCGAGCTCGCGCGCCAGCTCGACCGCGATGATTTGTCCATCTGCGGCGAGTCGAGCCAGGAGCAACTTCTTGCGTTGCGCGGTCAGCATGTTATGATTGCACGAATCTGCACGATATTACACGAAGATGCCACATTCCAGCAACCCGCATTCGACGCCGGCAGAACCCGCGCCCGCCGCGCGCGTGCGCATCATCGAGGAGCGGGTGCTGTCCGATGACTGGTACCTTCTCAAGAAGACCCGCTTCGAGTATCTGCGTCGTGACGGCCGCCGGCAGGAGCAAGTGCGCGAGACCTACGACCGCGGCAATGGCGCGGTGTGCTTGTTGTTCAACGTCGAACGCGATTCGGTGGTGCTGATCCGGCAGTTTCGCTTCCCCACCTACGTCAACGGCTCGGCCGACGGCTTGTTGATCGAAGCGTGCGCCGGTTTGCTCGATGGCGATGATCCGCTCACCTGCATTCGCAAGGAGGCTCAGGAGGAAACCGGCTATATCGTAAGCTCGCCGCACAAAGTGTTCGAGGCCTACATGAGCCCCGGTTCGGTCACCGAGAAGCTGCACTTCTTCGTGGCCGAATACCGGGATGAAGCCCGCACGAGCGATGGCGGCGGCGATGCGGGCGAAGGCGAGGATATCGAAGTCCTCGAGCTGCCGTTGGCGACGGCGCTGCAGATGATCGACAGCGGGGCGATTCAGGACGGCAAGACCATCATGCTGTTGCAACGTGCCGGCATGGCAGGCCTTGCGCGATTGCGCTCGATGTGCCGCGCCGACCCGTAGCGTCATGCCACGGCCGGCCATCACGCTCCCAATAGTCATGCAACTGCCAAATTTCTTGTGCCATGATTGCGCCGCATCAGGCTGCACGGGAGACTTGCCATGACTTGCAAACCGGAATTGCTGAAGAGTGTGCCGCTCTTCGCCCTGCTGGACGACGATGAGACCGCGGTGCTCGCCGGGCAGGTTGAACTGAAGACCTTTGCATCGCGAGAACGGATTTATAAGATGGGCGCGCCCGGCGGCCAGGCGTACGTGATGATCTCCGGCAAGGTGCGCGTCTGCATCGTGGACGATGACGGGCAGGAAGTGGTCGTCGACGAACCCCAGGTGGGTGAGTTCTTTGGATTCGCCTCGATGCTCGAGCAGACGCCTCATCGCACCAACGCAATTGCCCTCGAGGACACGAGTTGCATCGAAGTCGACCGCGATGACATCGCGGTGTTGCTGCAGCGAAAGCCGCACGCGGGAATGGATCTTCTGACCGTGCTCGGACGCCAATTCCACGCCGCGCAAGAGCTCGCGAGGCTGCGTGCCAGCCGCAACCCGAACGACATCATCGAGAAGGAGGCGACGTTCGGTGAACGCATTGCGGACACGGTCGCCGGATTCGGCGGATCCTGGACCTTTATTTCGTTGTTCGGGATCGTGCTCACCGTCTACACGCTGATCAACATCGTGCTCGGCAAGAGCGCCTGGGACCCCTACCCCTTCATCTTGCTCAACCTGTTCCTCTCGATGCTGGCGGCCATCCAGGCGCCGGTGATCATGATGAGCCAGAATCGCCAGAACACGCGCGATCGGTTGCGCAGCGAACTCGATTTTGAAGTCAACCGTCGGGCCGAATCGGAAATTCAGGGGATCGCCCGCAAGCTGAATCTCTTGGACGATAAGATGCATGACTTCGACGACCTGCTGCGTCTCGCCGCACGCGCGAATGTGCAGTCCCTCAGCAAGTGAAAGCCGTCGTCGCGCTCGCGTTCGTCCTCGGTCTGCTGCCCTGCGCGGGCCGCGCCGGGACGCTGAATCTGGCGACGCTGAGCTGCGGCAAATACGAGAATGAGGTCTTGCCCGCGGCCGCCACCAACCCGACCGCGGACTCCATCAATACGGTGATGTGGTTGTTCGGCTATTCCGTCGCCAAATCCGGAGCGCACGTCATGTACCCGGATGCATTGGCGCCGTTCGGCTTCGCGCTCGACAACGAATGCAAGAGCAATCCCGCCGAGAGCATGTTGGATGCTTTGAATATCGTAAAGCCCGAGGCGAAGAACCCGATGGATTTGAGCGCGGTCGAGTGCTCCTCATTCGCAGCGCGGCATGCCGAGTTCAGACGCAGCGATCCGGAGAGCGCGACGACCATCGCAATGTGGCTTTACGGTTTCTCCGTCGCGACATCCGGCAGCCATCTTTTCAATGCGGATGCGGTGGGCGCCTTCGAGACCTCGCTGCTCGCCTATTGTGGCGAACATCCCAGCATTAGCTTGCTCGACACGCTGAAGGCGCTGCAGTCGAAGGCGCCCAAAGCGGCGAAGCCGGCCCCGCATCCGTGAGCTAGACGGCGAGGCCCTCGATCCAGGTCTTTTGCACGCTGAACTCATCGTCCAGCTGCACGAGGTTCGCCCGGTATCCGGGCTCGATGCGTCCGAGTTCCGCGCCCAGTCCGAGAAATTCGGCCGGGTACTCGCTCGCCATGCGCGCGGCCTCGACGATGTCGAGCCCCAGCAGGGAGACGGCATTGCGCACCGCGGCCGCCATGTCGAGCGCGGTGCCCGCCAGTGTGCCGTTCTCGTCGCGGCAGATGCCGTCGACGACCCGAATGGTGCGGCCCTGCAATACGAACGTGGGTTCGCTCGAGCCCACGGCCGGCATGCCGTCGGTGACCAACATGAAGCGATCGTGGCGCTTACAGCGCAGCGCAAGCTTCAGCATGATGGGATCGACGTGGTGTCCGTCGACGATGATTCCGCACCAGGTATTTTCATCGTACAGCGCGGCACCGACGATCCCCGGATCGCGGGGCTCGAGTCGCGCCATGGCGTTGAACAAATGGGTGAAGCCCTTGAGTCCATGGGCGATGGCCGCCATGGTTTCGGCAAAGTTGGCGTCGCTGTGTCCTGCGGACACCAAGATCCCGCGCGCACTCAGTTGCGCGATGACGCCGGGCGTCGTCATTTCCGGCGCCAAGGTGAGCACCGTGCGCCCGCCTCTGAGGCGGCTCAGCGACGCTATTGAGTCGGCATCGAGCAGCCGCAAATGCTTGGCGTCATGCACGCCGCGGCGCGTGGCATTGAGAAAAGGTCCCTCGATGTGAATACCGAGAACGCCGGGGGTGCCGGCGTCGAGCGCGGATTGCACGGCGTCGATCGCCCGCCCGATCGTGTCGAGATCGTCGCTGATCAGGGTCGGCAGGAAGCCCGTGGTGCCGAAACGCCGGTGCGCCGCGCCGATGGCGCCGATCGATTCGCGGCTCGGGTCATCGTTGAACAGCACGCCGCCGCCGCCGTTCACCTGCACATCGATGAATCCGGGCAACAGCAGCTGACCCTGCAAATCGACCCGCTCGGCGTCGCGGCAGCGCCGATCCTTGGGATCCACCAACGCTTCGATGCGTGCTCCGCAAATCAGCAGCGTCCGGCCGCTCACGATTCCCTTACCGGTCAACAGCCGGCCGTTGACGAGTGCGCTCCTCATTACACCGTCTCCGTGACCTTGCGTAAATGCGCCGGATGGTCGGGATCGAATCCACGGCGCAGCGCGAGCGTCGCAATCA
>CAYRAC010000023.1:0-13001 GCA_964422045.1 uncultured Steroidobacteraceae bacterium | reverse complement strand
GCGCTGCTGAATGCTTCGGCATGCAAGCCGCACGTTTCCTTGCACTTGAGCGCGGTCTCCTGAGCGGCGCCCAGGCCAAGACCACGGCCCACCACGAACAGATGCGCGGCCGACTCGAGCGGCGGTAGCGCCGCCGACCAGTCGAGCGCCCAACTCTGATCCATCAAGCGCGGCAGCGTTGCGATGTTCGCCTCGAGGGCGGCATTGCGGGTCCACGCCGCCACCAACCGCAGCAACGCGGCCAGCGTCGCAAGATAGGACTTCGTGGCCGCGATGCTGGTCTCGGCGCCGGCACGCAGCTCGATCACCCAGTCTGCAGTGGCGACGAGCGGCGCATCGGAACTGTTGCACAGCGCGAGAATCGTCGCGCCCGCCGCTTTGGCCGCAGCCACCGACGCCAGCAAATCGGGACTGCGTCCCGACTGTGAGAGTGCGATGAACAGGCAGCCGGAGAGATCCTGCGAAACGCCGTAAACAGAGCTCACGGACGGCGCGGCCGAGGCGGTCAACACGCCGGCGCGCGTCTCGATCAAGTACTTGGCGTAGGTCGCCGCGTGATCCGAGCTGCCGCGTGCGCAGGTGACCACGGCGCGCGGCGCGAGACGGCGCAATTGCGCACCGATGGCCGCGATCGCGGCACCGTCGCAGCGCAATTGTTCGCGCACGGCATCGGAGGCGCTCGCGGCCTCCTGAAACATCCGCGTGTCTTCGACGGCTGCGTCCACGCGGGTCACGTCGAGGCGCTCAGCTCGGCGACGAAATCGTAGGTATCGCCTCGATAGAAGGATTGCGAAAATTCGATCGCCCGACCGTCGGGCAAGGAACCCAAGCGTTCGACTTGCAGGCCGGCATCGCCCGGCTTGGCCTTGAGCAGTTCCGCCTGATCGCCGGTCAGAAGCACGGCCCGCAGGCGTTGCAAGGCGCGCACCGGGCGCTGCCCGGCGCGCTCCAAGGCTTCATACAGCGAGGTGTCGACCGCTTCGAGCGAGGGCAACGCGGTCGCGACGATGGTCGCGTATTCCAAGGCCATCGGCGCATCGTCGGCGTAGCGAATGCGATTGAAGCGAAACACCGGCGTGCCCGGACTCAAGCGCAGGGCCAGCGCCTCCTCCGGCGTGACGGTCCCCGCCGCGCGCTTCAGCCACACGCTGCGCGGCGTGCGGCCGCGCGCGCGCATGTCCTCGGAGAACGAGGTCAGCATCGCAAAGTTCTTGTCGACGCGCGCCGATACGAAATTACCGGCGCCTTGCCGGCGCACCAACAGGCCGTCGGCGACCAGTCCGTCGAGTGCCTTGCGCACGGTGATGCGCGACACCGCGAAATCGGCGGCCAGATCGCGCTCCGAGGGCAGCGCGTCGTCGGGGCCGAGAATGCGGCTGTCAATGGCTTTGCGCAGCGCCCGCTGCAGCTCCTGGTACAGCGGCAAATTGCCGCGACCGTCGAGGGGACCGACTGCTTTGGCAAGCGATGTCATGGGGTCGAAGGTTCTTCCGGCCTATCTTTAGTCACAAGGAATAGTACCAAATAAATACCACTTTTAGAACAACAACCACTGGTATTATCGTGTAACTCATTATTTTTATAGCATATTATGTGATTTTGGGTGTATTTATTACACGGCACTAGCAGATTGCGCAGATTGGTACTATATTGGGTCTGAATTGGTGTGGATAGGACGACGCCTCGACGGGATGATTTTCGGGACGCGACAACAACCGCCACACACCGACGCAGCCAATTTCAAACCGAATCAGGTTAAGGACAGGGGGCATTGTATGAATAGTTCGCGAGATCGTGCGTTACGCGGCGAGCCGCCACGTGCGCATCGTTCCCGAGATCGAAATGCCGGGTCACGCAACGGCGGCGATCGCAGCCTATCCGTCACTCGGTTCGGCCGGTGCAGCCGCGGGCGCTGCCGCACCGACAGTCTCCGCCAAGTGGGGCGTGCATACTCACCTCTTCAATTTGCAGCCATCGACATTCGAGTTTCTCGACCATGTGCTGGCAGAAGTCATCAGCCTATTCCCGGGCACCGCCATTCACGTCGGCGGCGATGAGGCGGTGAAGGATGAATGGATTGCATCGCCCGCCGTGCAGGCGCGCGCCCGCCAACTCGGCATTCAAGACCCGGGGGCGCTGCAGGCCTACTTTACGCAAAGGATCGGCCGCAGCCTCGCGGCGCGTGGCCGGCGCCTCATCGGATGGGACGAAATTCTGCGCCCGGGATTGAGCAAAGACGCCATCGTCATGTCCTGGCACGGCGTTTCCGGGGCGCACACGGCCGCCGCGGCCGGCAACGTCGCGCTCGAAGACGTGTACCGCTTCGATCCGCATGCAAGCTTGAGCGACGCCGAGCAACATCGCGTGCTCGGCCTGCAGGCGAACCTCTGGACCGAGCACATGCAAACCGAGGCGCGCGTTCAATGGATGGCGTTGCCGCGCGCCGCGGCGCTCGCCGAAGTCGGTTGGTCGCTGGCGTCGCGGCGCCGCTGGCCGGATTTTCTCGAACGGCTGGTGCCGATGTTTGCGCGCTATCGAGCCTTGGGTTTGAATTATGCCGACAGCGTGTTTGCGCCCTCTGCCGAGCTTACGCCCGACGGCACGGGCTTCACGCTGGCGCTGCAGAATCAGGCGCAAGCTTCCGCCGCGGGCGTAGGCGTCATTCGCTACACCTTGGACGGTCGCGACCCGGCAGCACAATCGATCCGCTACGACACGCTGCTGCATGAGCCGCGCGGCGCGGAAATTCGCGCCGCTGCCTTCGCCGGCACCGATCAAGCATCCCGCGTGCTGGTCAAATCCCTGGGAGAACGCGCGGCGCTGCGCCGCGACAGCCATGATCTCGAACTCTGCAGCAATGCACTCGGCTTGCTGCTGCTGCCCGCCGGCGCGAATGTCCCGCTCGCCGTCGACATCATGAATCCGTGCTGGATCGATCGCGGCGTCGACCTCTCGGCGGGCCCGCGGCTCCTCGCCGCGGTCGCAGCGCTGCCGTTCAACTATGAAATCGGCGCTGACGCCGCCAAGCTTCGCGTCGGCGACGCGCGCAGCGCCGCGGGTGAGCTCGAGATTCATGCCGATGGCTGCGACACGGCGGCGCTCGCGACGCTGCCGCTGGCGGCGGCCGCCCACAGCCGCGACGTGACGACGTTGCCGGCGCTCAACCTGCCTCGCCTCCCCGGCAAGCACGACCTGTGCCTGCGTTTCGCACGGCCGCGGCTCGATCCGCTCTGGGCGCTCGACTGGGTCGAGATCGGGGGCTAGCGGATGTCGAATCTCGAAATCTTGGCGCCGCTCGACGGCTGGTGTTCGAGCCTCAACGAAGTACCCGATCCGGTATTTGCGGGACGCATGCTCGGCGACGGTCTCGCGATCGATCCAACGGGCGACCTGCTGGTCGCGCCGTGCGCCGGCGAAATCGTCACGCTGCCCGCGAGCGCCCATGCGGTCTCGATCCGAGCCGCGGACGGAATCGACATCTTGATTCACATCGGCGTCGACACGGTACAGCTCGCCGGCCGCGGCTTCGGTGCGCGCGTTCGCCCGGGCGATCGTGTTCGTGCCGGCGACCCATTGATTCGTTTCGATCTCGACGTGGTGGCGCGCGCCGCCAAGAGTTTGATGACACCGATTCTAGTGACGCCGATGGAAGGCCTGAGTCTGCGCAAGTGTCGCGCCGCTGGCGCCGTGCGCGCCGGCGACCGGCTGTTCGAAGTCTCAGGTACCGCGCCGCGCAATCCCGCAGCGCTCGACGCCGCTCGCGCCCCCGGCGATGCTGCGGCCGCGATTCACACCCTGAACTTGCAACTGCGCCAGGGCTTGCACGCTCGGCCGGCGGCGCTGCTGGCGCAACGCGCCAAGTCATTCGGCGCAGAGTCCTCTCTCAGCGTGCATGGTCGCAGTGCGAATGCGCGCAGCGTGGTCGCTATCATGGCGCTCGGCGTGCGTCAGGGTGATGCATTGACGATTCGCGCTCGCGGTGCTTCCGATGCGGCCGAGGCGGTGGCCGGCCTCGTGGCCGCCATCGAAGAGGCGCTGCGCCTCGAATCCGCAGCGGGCCGCGCTGCAGCGGCGCCCGCGCGCACCACGCCGCCGATCGCGGCAGGCCGGCCATCGATCGCGGGTGCGCTGTCGGGAGTGAGTGCCGTCGGCGGCTTCGCGGTGGGGCAAGTCGCGCGAATCGAGCGCCGCGAGATCGCCGTCGTCGAGACCGGCGCAGGCGCCGCACGGGAAAGGGATGCACTCGCCGAGGCGCTGCGTCACGTGCAGACGCGCCTCGCGCGCTTGGCCGAAACCGGCGCCGCGGCACGCCGAGAAATCATCGGCGCGCATCTCGAGTTTCTCGACGACCCCGATCTCAACCTGGCGGCGCAACGCTTGATCGCGGATGGCAAGAGCGCCGCGTTCGCTTGGCGATCGGCGCTGCGCCGCTGCATCGCCGAACTTCAGGCCCTCGGCGATCCGCGGCTGCGCGAACGAGTCGATGATTTGCTCGACGTGGAAGCGCATGTGTTGCTGGCGCTTGCCGGCGAGGCGCGGCCGATGAGCTATCCCCTGCCGGAGCACGCCGTGCTGGTTGCCCAAGATTTGCTGCCTTCGGAACTGACGGCGCTCGACCGGCTCAGGCTCGACGCCATCTGCCTCGGCGGCGGCGGCGCCACCTCGCACGTGGCCATTCTCGCAGCCGGGATGGAGATCCCGATGCTGATCGGCTTGGGCGCAGATCTCTGCCAAGTCGCCACCGGCACCACCGTCATCGTCGATGCGGACGGCGGCACTCTGCAGACTGCGCCGTCGCCGGCTGCCGTTGAGCAAGCCCGCAGCGAGCTCGAGTCGCGCCGCCGGCTTCGCGCCGAAGCCAGAGCGATGGCGCAGACCGAGTGCCGCGCGCTCGACGGTACGCGAATCGAAATCTTCGCCAACTTGGGAAGCGCCTTGGACGCCGCGGCGGCCGTCGCGAATGGAGCTGAGGGCTGCGGCCTGCTGCGCACCGAATTCCTCTTCATCGATCGCGAAACCGCCCCCGACGAGGCGCAGCAGCTCGACGCCTACCAGGCCATCGCCGCCGTGCTCGGGCGCAAACCGCTGATTCTGCGGCTCATGGACGTGGGCGGCGACAAGCCGCTGCGCTACCTGGCGCTGCCTGCGGAGGACAATCCGGCGCTTGGCTTGCGCGGCGTACGCACCTCGCTTATCTATCCGGATCTCTTGCGCACGCAATTGCGCGCGGCCTTACGCGTGCAGCCCCGCGGCTGTGTGCGTGTGCTGATCCCGATGATCACCGACGTGGCGGAGATACTCGCCGTGCGCCGCGTGATGGACGAACTCGTCGCGGAGCTCGGCGTGGCCGGAGGGATCGAGGTGGGCGCCATGATCGAAACGCCTGCGGCCGCCTTGATGGCGCCAGCCCTCATCCGCGAGGTCGATTTCCTATCAATCGGCAGCAACGATCTGACGCAGTACACTCTGGCCATGGATCGGGGTCATCCAGCGCTTGCCGCCCGAACCGACGCCTTGCATCCGGCGGTCTTGAAGCTGATCGCGGCGAGTGCCGGTGCCGCGGTCGCGGCCGGCAAAGGGGTCGCCGTTTGCGGCGGAGTGGCCGCGGATCCGGCTGCGGTGCCGATATTGCTCGGACTCGGGGTGCGCGAACTCTCGGTCGTGCCCGCGGCGATACCGGCGCTGAAACGCCAGGTCCGCAAACTTGATATCGCCAGCTGCCGCGACCTCGCGCTGCGCTGCCTCGAACTGACATCGCCGGCCGAGGTGCGCGCCTGGGTCGCGCAGGGCACGGCGTCCCTGGGAGACGGACAATGAATCGCCACTTCGGCGGACTGCAGCAACTGGGTCGGGCATTGATGTTGCCGATCGCGGTGTTGCCCATCGCCGGCCTCCTGTTGCGGGTGGGTCAGCCCGACCTCCTCGGGTGGAGCGCGATGGCCTCCGCCGGCGATGCAATTTTCTCGAATCTTGGACTGTTGTTTGCGGTCGGCGTGGGCGTCGGACTCGCGCGCGAAAATCACGGCGCGGCGGGGCTCGCGGCGCTGGTGGGATTTCTGGTGACGACCCGAGCGCTGGAAACCCTGTTGGCCGCGGCGCCCGGCTCGCTCGCGAAGCTGAGCATTCCGGTCGGATTGCTCTCCGGAATCATCGCGGGCGTGAGCTACAACCGCTTCAGCGACATCACACTGCCCAGCTATTTGAGTTTTTTCGGCGGCCGCCGCTTCGTCCCCATTATCAGCGGGCTGGCCGGACTCGTGCTCGCCGCCCTCCTCGGCTACGCCTGGCCCTTTCTCGAACGCGGGATGGACGCCACCAGCCAGGCCATCTTGGGGGCAGGCTCGCTCGGCCTGTTCGCCTACGGCGTGTTGAACCGGATATTGATCGTCACCGGGCTGCATCACATCCTGAATAACTTCGCCTGGTTCATCGTCGGCGACTACCACGGCGCGACCGGCGATCTGAAGCGATTCTTTGCCGGCGATCCGACCGCAGGCGCGTTCATGTCGGGATTCTTCCCGGTCATGATGTTCGGGCTGCCGGGCGCCTGTCTTGCGATGTATCACACGGCGCGCCGCGAGCGGCGCGGCGCCGTCGCGGGCCTGCTGTTATCCCTCGGGCTGACGTCGTTTTTGACCGGCGTGACCGAACCGGTCGAGTTCACCTTCATGTTCCTTGCTCCGGTGCTCTATGCACTGCATGCGGTTGCCACCGGCATTGCGATGGTCGTGATGCACCTCTGCGGCGTGCGCCTCGGCTTCAGCTTTTCCGCGGGTCTGTTCGACTACGTGCTGAACTTCAATCATGCCGAACGCCCGCTCCTGCTGCTGCCGATCGGCGCCGCCTATTTCGGCCTGTACTACATCGTGTTTCGGGTGCTGATCGTGCGCCTGAATCTTGCGACCCCCGGCCGCGAAATCGACGATCCGGGACAGCCGCTCGCGCCGCTGCCGACAGGCAATCGCGCAGAGGACTTCATCACCGCGCTCGGCGGCGCGCCCAACCTCATCGAAGTCGCCGCCTGCACCACGCGATTGCGGCTGGTGGTGGCCGACAACACCTCGATCGACGAGGCATCGCTCAAGCGCTTGGGCGCCCGCGGCATCCTGCGCTCCTCGCTGCAAGGCTTGCAGGTGGTGCTCGGTCCGATCGCCGATCAAGTTGCCGGCGAGATTCGCGCAGCCTGGCGCTCGCCCTCCGCACGCGCTGCCGCTGCCGCGTCCACGCCGCCGCGCGCGCATCCGCCGGCCGCGCCTCGGAATTTGGCCTTCAGCGACACGACCCGGCCGATCGATGCGCCCGCGCTCATCGCCGCACTCGGCGGCCGCGGTAATGTGCTCGATCTCGGCACATTCGCCGGACGGCTGTTGATTCGCATGGCGCACCCCGAACAACTCGACGTCCCCGCCCTGACCAAGCTTGGCATCCGCGGCGTGGCGCGCTCCGCCACGGATGCCGTTCAGGTACTCGTCGCAGGTCCGGTCGAGGCCTGGAGCGAGCCGCTGCGCCGCCTGCTATGACGGTCACCGCCACTCTATATAACCACTCCGCCGCGGATGCGCTGCGTGCGCCCAAGCTTGGGCGCAATCTGCCGCCGACGCTGCGCCGCATCGTGGTCGTCGGGGGCGGCTCGGCCGGATGGATGACGGCACTGACCCTCGCGCGGCTCGCCGCACGCGGGGTCGAGATCACCGTGGTCGAGTCCCCGGCCGTCGGCATCATCGGCGTCGGCGAGGGCTCGACTCCTTGGCTGCGCGGCTTTTTCGACGGCTTGGGCATCGAAGAATCCGAGTGGATGCCGGCGTGTCACGCCACCTACAAGTGCGGCATCAGGTTCGATGGTTGGTCGACGAAACCCGGCTTTGAGTGCTATTTCCACCCGTTTGCCTCGATGCTCGACAACTTGACGATGACGCAGTTCGTGCACAACAGCGACGCCCGTGTCAACGGCGCCGACCTGTATGCGCACCCCGACCGATTCTTCATCGCGTCGCGGCTCGCCGCGAACCGGCTTGCGCCCAAGCCCGCCGAACACTTCCCGTTCGACGTTTGGCACGGCTATCACTTTGATTCCGTGTTGTTGGGTCAGTTTCTGCACAAGAAATCGCTCGAGCGCGGCGTGCGCTACCTGGCCGCACATGTCACCCATGCGAACCTCGATGAGCGCGGCGCCATCGCCTCGCTCGGCACGCGCGAAGGACCCACAATCGACGCCGACATCTTCGTCGACTGCACGGGTTTCGCGGGATTGCTCATCACGCAGGCGTTGCAGACCCCATTCGTCAGCTTCGCGGAGAATCTATTCAACGACGCGGCGATCGCCATGCCGACGCCGATTGGCGATTCGCTGCCCTCGGAAACCGGCGCCACCGCCCTGAAAAATGGCTGGGCCTGGAAAATTCCGCTGACGCAGCGCTTTGGCAACGGCTACGTCTACAGCACGCAATTTTGCACGCCTGATGCGGCAGAACGGGAGTTGCGCGAACACCTTGGATTGCTCGACTCGGATACGCCGGCGCGGCACCTGAAGATGAAGATCGGACGCGTCACCAAGCACTGGAACAAGAATTGTCTTGCCGTGGGACTGTCGCAAGGCTTCATCGAACCGCTCGAAGCGACCGCGCTGCTCTTCATCCAGCAAACCGCCGCGGCCTTCGTCGACTTCTTGGAACAAGGAGACTTGAGCGAGGCGGCGCACGACCGCTTCAACGCGCAGGTCAACCAACACTTCGAGGGCACCCGCGACCACATCGTCACTCATTACAAGACCAGCAGCCGAAAGGCTATCCCGTGTTTTCCTGGTACGCCATCCTGGCGGGCATGGGTATTTTCCCGGATCCGGCGACGCTGCGCGCAGCCCGCGCAGATGCATACCGCTTGACCGACATCGACGATCTGCTCGATCGCAGCGCACAGAACTTTCCCGACCATCGCGCCTGCCTGGGCAACATTCCCCGGCGCCGCAGTGGCGACTCTCTGCAGGTGTACTTTTGGTGATTCGCGAAATCTCGGCGCTCGACAGCGCAGCGATCCGCCGCGATGTTCTGCCGGACAAGCAGCCGGCGATATTCCGCGGCTTGGTCCGGGAGTGGCCGGCTGTCAAGCATGCGCTGGAATCTGCCGCCGCGCTGGTCCGCTATCTCGCGCGCTTCGACAGCGGCAAATCCGTCGATGCGTTGCTCGCGCCCCCCGAGGTCGACGGCGAAATCTTCTACAACGCGACGATGACCGGCTTCAACTTCGTGCGCAACCGGCTGCCCCTCGGCGCGGTCGCGCAGCAGGTGTTGCGCTACTCCCAATTTCCGAAGTCGCCGGCGGTGGCGGCGCAGAGCGCTCTCATTCGCGATTGTCTGCCGGGGTTCCGCGACGAGAATAAACTGGCCCTCGTCGAGGATGACGTCCTGCCGCGCATCTGGCTCGGCAACCGAATCACCACGCCCACGCATGTCGATGAATGGAACAACGTCGGCTGCGTCGTGGCCGGGCGGCGGCGCTTCACGTTGTTTCCCCCGGGGCAGATTTCCAATCTGTACATCGGTCCGCTCGACTTCGCGCCGACCGGAGCGCCGATGAGCCTGGTATCGCTGCGTAATCCCGACTTCGAGCGCTTCCCGAAGTTTCGCGACGCGCTCAGAGCTTCCCAAACGGCCGAGCTCGCGCCCGGCGATGCGATTTTCATTCCGCCGCTATGGTGGCACCACGTCGAGTCGCTCGAGCCCTTCAACCTGCTCGTCAACTACTGGTGGCATGATCTAGCCGGCGACGGCGCGCTCGCGGATTCGGCGTTCGACGCGCTGCTCCACGGCATACTCAGCATCCGCGCCCTGCCGCCCGCAACCCGGCGCGCCTGGGGCGATTTTTTCGAGCACTACGTGTTTGGCGACCAGGTCGGGTCGCTCGGGCATATTTCCGCCGAGCGGCGCGGTATTCTCGGCACCCTGCCGGCGGAACGACTCGCCGGCCTGCGCGCGCACCTGGCAAAAAGGTTGACGCGCTAAGCGGAATCAGGCGCCCCAACTTCCCGATTCGGAAGTTGGGGCGCGCCGCCAGTTACGGAATGACGGTGTAGCTGTACGGAATGCGCACCATCTCATCGCCGGTACCGACGTTCGGATTGAACGTGTCGATATAGACGAAGCCGCTGATGACTTGTCCCACTTCGCTTGCACTCGGCTTGATCGTCAGGGTGATCGTCCCGGCTGCGCCGGATGCCAAGATCAAAGGGTTGAAGGTCGCGGTTCCGAACGTGGTATCCGCCCATAGGTCGCCGCTATCGGCACTGACCGTCCCGTCGAACTGCTGCGCCACGACGAACGCAGCCATGTTGACCGGGGTCGTGGGAGCTCCCGCCGCACCATAGGGTCCGACGTTCGAGGGGATGACATCCCACGTGCCCCACGGGATCTCCGGTTCACTGAGCGAGGCGACGACGGTGCCCGGCGCGACTTGCTTGGCGAAGATGTCCGGGGAACCGGTGATTCCGACCAGGAAACCCGTATTGTTGAACGCGTCCATGTTGATGGGTAGCGCCGCCTGCGCGACGAAGGCCACGGTCCTCACCTCGGGGGGCAGGATGAATTGGCCGCAGGTGCCGGGCAGCGTTGTCGATACCGAGCAGTTTGGATTCGACACTGCCGGCAACGACAACACCCCGAGTGCGCTCAAGCGCGCATCCGCGAAGAACGCTTGAGCCACCGAGCCCGTGTTGATCAGCGATATCGTCGCCGTCGTCGACTTGCTCGCCGAGAGCTGCACGCTCGCGCTATCGGGTAATCCGCTGGCGCTGACCTGCGCGACATTGAAGCCGATTCGCGCGGTGAAGGGCAGCGTCGTCTGGTTGCCCGACGAGAAGTAGTTCTGCAGCAGCACGAACTTCCATCGACCCGGCTGCGGATTGTCGTGGAACAGCTGCAGCCCGTACGCCAAATTGCCCGACGGATCGAGGCTCGTCTCGACGCTCAGCTCCATGCCGTTCGGATCAATCAGGAAGCCCGACAGGACATAGCCGCTGTCGGCGTCCTGCAGGGTCAGACTCATATTGTTCACGCCGGCCGGGACATTGAATTCGTAAGTCTGAATCGGACCCTCTCCCGCGCGGCCATTGCCGCCCGTCAAAGTCCCAGTGAACGAGCCGCCGGTCGGGCCCGTCGCCACCAGCGTTCGCAAGCTCACCGGAATCTGCGGCAGCGAAACCGACGTCGCGCTCGGCGAGGTGTTGAAGCGGATCGCCGCACCGACATCGCCCGCAGCCGACGGCATCGAGAACTGCGCCTTGATGGTTTCGCTCTGCCCCGGCGCGAGAGTCAGATGCGCGGGCGAGACCGTGCCCAAGCTCACGTAGTTCTCGGCGGCCCACACGAATTGCACCGGCCCGGCATAACTGCCGGCGGCACCCGTCGGCCGGGTCCAAACGAGCACCGTCCAGGTTCCCGCCGCCGGATGCACGACGTCGACGTGAGCGTAGCCGTTGCCCGAGCCCTGGGGAATGGAATACGCGGCTTGATTGCCGGACGGATCGAGCAGCGCGAACAGCACCAGCGGCGAGGCCGTGCTGTTCAGGTCGATTTGGAAGGCGATCGCGGCATCGAGATGCTGCACACCCGCCGGTACCTTGAAGCTGTGTTTGATATAGGTGCGGGTGTTGCCGCCCGAATTGACGAACGTCTTGTCTACCGCCGGATTGAGCGTCAGGTTCAACGTATCCGTTGCGACCGGCGCCCCGAGCGTTTCGAGCAGCGGCGTCAGCTCGAGCGCGGTGGCGCCTGAATTCGTGATTTCGAACGACCGCTCTTCGCCGGCATTCGGCACGTCGGTGATGCGCGCCGTGCTCGGCGAACTCAGGACCTGAGAGCCCCGCGCCTTCGGCTTGGCGTGCGAATCGGCAACCGACAACGCGGCGTTGACCGCAGACAGCGAATTGATCAGTCCCGCGCCTTGTTCCTCGGCAGGCGCACCAAGGTCGGTGGCGGTGCTCATGATGATCTGCTTCACCAGGGCGGGCGAGGGATTGACGCCGCCGTGCGTGCTGCGATACGCCTGAATCACCAGCGCAGCCTCACCGGCCGTCAAGGGCGATGATTCGCTGGTGCCGCCGAAGGCCTGGAATGCCGTCGGGTTGTTGTTGAAATCCGTGCACTCGGTGTAAATGGCGACGTTCGTGGAGCACAACGCCCACCCGGAATCGCCCGGTGCAACCACGTCCACGGTACGCGCCTTCAATTGCCCGAAGCCGCCGGAGCTGAACGCGGAGATATTGTTGTTGATGTAGCCGCCGTGCGGCGTCAGCGGAATGGCACCATCGCTGGTCTGGGCGTAGATGCGCCATTGGTTGGTCGCACCGACCGCAATCACGTCCAAGTCCGTGGACGGGCTGCCGAGAGTTCCGTTGGTTCCGGCATCGCCGGTGCTGACGACCACCGTGACTCCGGCCTTGACCGCCGCGGCGTCGGCCAGCGAAATGGGATCGTTGACGGTGTCCGGGAACGGCGCGCCGCCGAAGGATTCATTGATCACATCGACGTGGTCGTGGGACACGGCCCACTCGATCGCCTGCACGAAGTTCGACGTCGTGGTGTATCCCAGTTCGGAAAATACATTCAACCCGACGAGCGAGGCGCCCGGCGCCATGCCGCGGATCCGCACGTTGCACGGTGTCGGCAACGGATGCGCGGGAACCACGTAGGAGCTTATGTCAAACAGCAGCGGCTTGCCGTTCGGCGTGTCCTGCGCAGCGATCGAGCTCGCATCGCCGAAGGCTTCCTCGCCGCCGGTCGCCGTGCCGGCAGGATCACCGCTGAAATTCTGGTAGTCGATGAACACATGCGAACCGTCGGTATGAATGAAGCCGGCGACATTGGGATCCATGCCGTCGGCGATCCACGCCACCCGCACACCTTGGCCGGTCACGGGGCGGCCATTGCCGTCGCGCACTTCCTGCGCCTGCGGAGTGTTCGCATCGGCGTACGCGGTATGCGTGAGCTGCAGCGCTTCCGGCTCGAGCG
>CAYRAC010000022.1:0-17183 GCA_964422045.1 uncultured Steroidobacteraceae bacterium | reverse complement strand
GTGCTGTGCTCCCTGTATTTCCTGGCGCGCAAAAGCTTCTTCCCGATCTTCGGCGTGCTGGCCGGCGTGGCCGGCACCGCGATGGGCATTTGGGGCTGCCTGCTTTGAGCAAGGGGTCGGCGCGGAGCCGTTGCCTTCGCTGCGCCGCATTGGGCATCGCCGCGTCGGCGCTCGCGGCGGCTTGCATGGCCGCCGCCGAAACGGCCGCCGCGGTAACGGCGCGGATCGAAGCACGCTCCGCCGATCTGCTCGCGGTGGGCCTGGTGCACGACGATCGAATGAACATTCACTTGAGCCGCGTGATCGACAATGCGCCGGTACGAGACGCGGCATTGACGGTGATGCTGCGCGGAGCGGCACACCCCACGGTCGCCGAAGCGGACGGCAGCTATACGCTGCAAACTGCAGATCTGAAGGTTCCCGGTCCCGCGGCGGTCGAGTTTCAGGTGTCTGAGCCTTCCGGGACCGAGGCGCTCAAGGGAACCTTGCAGCTCGCCGGCGGCGCGGCGCAGCCGGAGGACAAGAATTCGGCGCGCCAGCTCGGGTGGTGGGTGCTCAATTTCGCGGTGTGCATCGGTTTCCTGTGGCTCTATTCGCGGCGCCGCAAAGCAGCAAAAGATTAGCCTTCCGCCGCTCGCCGTGCGCCACTCGCCGTGCGCCTAGAAACTCTGCATCGTTTGCACCAGGAATTGGAATTTCTGGATTCCCGCGATGTTGTTGAGAGGAAAGGCGAAATCGATGTGCAGGACGTTGCCCAGGCCGGAGCGCGTATTGCCGAGCCGCAGCCCAAATCCGACGTCGCGCAGCAGTCCAGGATCGCTGTTGCCGATGACCCCGCTGCCCCAAGTACGGCCCACGTCGGCGAAGATGGCGCCACCGACCCGGACCAGGCGAAACGGGTACCAATCGGTATAGACGCGCTGCTCGACGGTGAACAGCGCCCGCGAGGTGCCCGACTCGTAGCGCAGAGGATAGCCTCGCAGGCCGTTGTCGCCGCCGAGCAAGAGTTGCATGTCGGGATCGAGCGCGCTGGTCACCGTTCCCGCAAGACCCGCGTACAGCAGCCAATCCGGGCGCCAACGCCAATAGTATTTGGCGCCGGCGTCGGCGATCAGGTTTCGGGCACGGCCGTCCTCGACGCGGGATGAGAAATCACTGGTCAGGAACAGTTGCTGCAGCTCGCTGATCTGCACTCCGCGCAGCGCCTTCGCGGCCAGCATGATGGCGCTGCGATCCGCGCCGAATACGCCGTTCGACAGGCCGACCTCGCCGCTCACTTCGGTGCCGAAGTACAAATCCTCGGTGCGGCCGATTTGGTTCTCGTCGCCGACCTTTGCATATTTGTCCTGTAGAAAGTCGAAGCCGACGAAAGGATAGGACAGCGTTCGGTCCGGCGGCAGCTGGCGTGCGGGTGTCGCGGTCGACGCTGTCGGCAGGAACAAATTGCGGTCGTAGCGCATGCCGAAGGTAAAGCGCCGGGTCCAGCCATCGATCAAGCCGTTGGAGACGCCGCCGCTCAATTCGTAAGAGGCCTCGTTGTCATTGAATTGATCGACGATTTCCCCCAAGTTGTAGCGGGAGATGGTGCGATCGAAACTCGCTGCCGAGATTTTCGTGCTCCACGCCGCATCCAGCGAATAGAACGGACGCGTGACCAGAAGCGCACGCTGCGAACCGTCGCTCGAGTCGACGTCCATGAGCATCGACGTCCAGCGCGAGCCGAACACGTTCGGGTCGGTCCACGCGATGGTGTTGCTGGTGCGGTCGACGGTGCTGCCGTGCGACACCTGCAGCGCCTTTCCCCAGCCCAAGAAGTTCGAGTCTTGAAGGTTGAAATTCGTGGTGTTGCTGCCGCCCGCGCGTCCGAAGGAGATGCCCGGACTCAAGGTCCAAACGTCCCAGGTGATCACTTTGATATCGACCGTGCCGTCGACATAGCTCACCGGCACGATGCGCGCGTCGTAGATGTACGTCAGCAAGCGCAACGTTCGTTCGGTCTCCGCGAGCTTGCGGGCGCTGTAACGATCGCCGCTGGCAAACAGCAATTGTGCTTTGATGCTCGAGCGTTTGCTGCGTATGTGCAGACGGTTTGCGAGTTGATACAGTCCGTTGCTCTCGCGCGCATCGCTTTCGTCGAAGATATTTCGAGTATCGATGTCGATCCGGCCGATGACGGCTCCGGCCGCTTCCAGCTGCGCATCGCTCGGTAGCCCCGCGGGGCGCGGTTCCTCGATGCGCGTGTGCTCAAGATCGGTGAGTTTGGCCGCGAAACCCGCTTCGGAGATCGACGCGGCGAGTACGGTGAACGCAATCAGCCGGCAACCGTCGGATAACCTCATCCGACGGCGCGGCTACAACGCGGCGTTGTCGGTCTCGCCGGTGCGAATACGCAGAACCCGCAGGATATCGGTGACGAAGATCTTGCCGTCGCCCACCTTCCCGGTTTTAGAGGCGCCGACGATGGCTTCCATCACTTGATCGACGAGCTCGTTCTTGACCGCGACTTCGATGCGGGTCTTCGGCACGAAATCGACGACATATTCGGCGCCGCGGTACAGTTCGGTGTGGCCGCGCTGGCGTCCGAAACCCTTGACCTCGGTCACCGTCATGCCCGAAACGCCGATCTCGGAGAGTGCCGCCCGAACGTCGTCCAGCTTGAAGGGTTTGATGATTGCAGTAATCAATTTCATTCTAGACTCCGCTCGAGGGCCGCCGCGACAATACTATTACGATTGCAAGCCGGTGGCACGAGCATCTGCGTCCCGATCGCCCTTTCGGCCCTGAGCTCAACCCGCTATAAGGGAGACCATGATCTCCACCATCATCATCATAGGCGGCGGCCAGGCGGGCGCGCAGGCGATCGATACCCTGCGCCGAGAAGGCTATGGCGGCCGGCTGGTGCTCATCGGCAATGAACCGGAGCTGCCCTACCAGCGACCCCCGCTGTCGAAGAAATACCTGTCCGGCGAAATGGCCGCCGAGCGCCTCGTGTTCCGACATCGCTCCTTCTATGACGAACATGCAATCGAACTCAAACTGGGTCAGGCGGCGGTGCGTCTCGACCCCGCCGCGCGGCAGGTCACACTGGCGGACGGCGAGAAGCTCGCCTACGACCGGTTATTGTTGTGTCTCGGCGCCGATTCGCGCCGCTTGACCTGCCCGGGCGCGACGCTCCCCGGGGTTCATTATTTGCGTACCGTGGCGGATGTCGCTCCCCTGCGCGAAGGTTTCAAGCCTCAGACGCGAATCGTCGTTATCGGTGGTGGCTACATTGGACTGGAGACGGCGGCGACGGGCCGCAAGATGGGCTGCGAAGTCACCGTGCTCGAGATGGCCGATCGGATCATGAACCGGGTGGTTGCGCCCGTTGTCTCGCAATATTTTGCCGGGGAACATCTATTGCATGGCGTCAAAATCGTTTGCGACACCCGCGTTGTCTGTCTCGAAGGTACGGGCAGGGTCGAACGGGTGGTTTGCGCCGACGGCAGCACTCATGCGGCGGACCTTGTCGTGGTCGGTGTGGGTGCCGTCGCGACGACCGAACTCGCGAACGCAGCCGGGTTGACCTGTGATAATGGCATCGTGGTCGACGAATACTGTCGCACCAGCGATGCCGCCATCTTCGCTGCGGGCGATTGCACCAACCATCCGTCGCTTCGCTTCGGCCGCCGGGTACGGCTCGAGTCCGTGGACAATGCCTTCGAACAAGCCAAGACCGCTGCACTCAACATGCTGGATCGGCCTCACGTGCACGACCGGGTGCCGTGGTTCTGGTCCGATCAGTTTGACAACAAGTTGCTCATCGTCGGGCTTTCGCAGGACTACGACCGCCAGGTGTTGCGCGGCAGTCCCGAGTCGCGAAGTTTCAGCGTCTGCTACCTCAAAGACCGGGAATTGCTCGCGGTGGAAGCGATCAACCATTCCAAGGACTACATGGCCGCGCGCAAGCTGATCGCGGAGCGTACGCCACTGCAATTGGACAAACTGGCAGACGGCGGGCTCGGCCTCAAAGACGCGATCTGATGCCGAAGATTGTGTTCATCGAGCCCGGCGGCAGCCGGCGGGAAATCGACGCGCCGCTCGGGATCACGTTGATGGAAGTCGCCCGCCAGAACGGCGTGCAAGGCGTGGTGGCGCAGTGCGGCGGCGCCTGCGCGTGCGCAACCTGTCACGTGTACGTCGATCCGGCATGGCTCGCGAGATTGGGGCCGCGCGAAGAAATGGAGGAAGCCATGCTCGAGACCGCCTGGGAGCCGCGCGACAACAGTCGCCTGAGTTGCCAGATTCACATCACGGCGGACATGGACGGACTGCGGGTGACGGTGCCGCAGCGGCAGGGATAGCCGTGATAGCCTTGCGGCGTCTGAGCGACCAGGAGAACTCATCCAGATGTTCGGCTTAGCGATTCATGGCGGCGCTGGTACTTTGCCGCGCGCTGAAGCAGGTGGTGAAAAGGAACGCAGCTACCGTGCCGGATTGGCCGCGGCACTCGATGCGGGTTACTCGGTGCTGCAGCAGCAAGGCACGAGTCTCGAGGCGGTCACGCGCGCCGTGATGGTGCTCGAGGACGATCCGTTGTTCAACGCCGGGCGCGGCTCGGTGTTCACGTACGACGGACTAAATGAATTGGACGCCGCGATCATGGACGGCAGCACGCTCAAGGCAGGCGCCGTATGCGGTGTGACCCATATCAGGAATCCAATCCAGTTGGCGCGCACCGTCATGGAGCATTCCGAATTCGTCATGCTGTATGGCGCGGGAGCGGAGGAGTTTGCCTTGAGTCGGGGTTTTGCGCTGGTGCCGCGCAGCTATTTCTACACCGCCGAACGCTGGCGGCAGCTCGAACGCATTCGCGGCGGTGATACCGGATTATCGGCGCTGACGATATCGCACGTCGGCACCGTGGGAGCGGTCGCGTTGGACTCGGGCGGCCGGCTGGCCGCGGCCACGTCCACCGGCGGCATGACGGCCAAGCGTTATAACCGCATCGGCGACTCACCCGTCATCGGCGCGGGTACCTACGCGGACGATCGCTCGTGCGCGGTGTCGGCCACGGGGCATGGAGAAGTCTTCATACGTGCCGCGGTGGCGCACGATATCTGCGCGCGCATGCGCTTCGGCGGGCGCAGCCTGCAGGCGGCAGTACACGAGGTCGTGCTCGAGGAGCTGCCGGCGTTGCACGGCGAGGGCGGCGTCGTCGCGATCGACCGCCGCGGAGAGATCGCCATGGAATTCAATTCGGAAGGGATGTTTCGCGCCAGCCGCAAACAAGGCGAGGCCGCGCAGATGGCGATCTATCGGCCGTAGCCTGCGCCGCTACTCGGCGTGCTGGCCGCGGCGCTTCTCGAAACGGCCGGTGCGTAGACTCTGGTATTCGGCTTCCATCACGACCACGCGGTTCCTACCCTGCTCTTTGGCGCTGTACAGCGCTTCGTCCGCGAGCTGAATCAGCCCTTCGGGCGTGCGATTGCTGCTCGGGCGGATGAATGCCGCGCCGATGCTCACCGTCAGTCGACTGGCCACCCGCGACGCTTCGTGCGGGATATTGAGTTCCGCTATCGAGCGCTGGATTCTCGTCAGCACTTCCGCGACGTACTCGCGGCTCGCTTCGTACAGAACCACCGCGAATTCCTCGCCGCCGTAACGCGCAACGAAATCCAAGGGTCTGCGTGCGCATTGGCTCAGCGACATCGCCACGGCGCGCAGGCATTCGTCGCCGGCCTGATGTCCGTAACGATCGTTGTAATCCTTGAAACAGTCTATGTCGGCAAGCAACACGGCAACGCGCTCCTGCTCGCGCACCGCCTGCTGCCAGACGCGCTGGATGTGCTGGTCGAACATGCGGCGGTTTTGGATGCCGGTCAGGCCGTCTCGCGCCACCATTTCTCGAAGCAGGCACGCCTCGAGAAAGCGCATGCGGCTGGTTTTTTCGTGCATGTAGACCACCGAGGCGCCGAATAGATTGGCGGCTACCATCGCCAGCGCGTCGTACGCGAACTCGCGTCCCGGCAGCTGCAACGCGGTGCCGGCCGCAAGGTAGACGAACATCACGATCATGTTTGCCGCGAGCGCGTGATAGAAAATCAAGCCGCCCATGAAATAGATGAAAATTATCGTCAGCATCAAGCAAGGAAACAAGATCGACATGCCGCCGAGCGTGGCGATTATCTGAATCGCCGCCACGCCGAGGCCGAGTATGGTCGAAGCGATCAGCGCGAGCGGCGGATAGATCCGATTGCGCTGCGATGCGAAGCTCGCCGCCAGTCCCACGAGCAGCGTGGGAATGATCACCAGCATGTGGATCATGCTCGGAACGCGATTGAGTTCAGGACCGAGAACGATCGATTCCAGCGCGGAAAAGGCGATCGTGATCACCACCGCCAGGCACAGATTCACACGCGTATGCAGCAAGTTCTCGGCGAAATGCGCGTGCCTGAATTCAGGTTCGAGTTCGGGATTGAACGTGAGCCAGGGAAAGCCCGCGTGCAGTTGCCGGGCCTGCGGCGAATCCGGCAGATCTGCGCTGGGAAGTCGATCGGGGCTGCTCATTCGCCTCACCGTACACAACCCGAGCTTGTGTACTCAATGACCTACGCCACCCTTTGGAGTAAAAAACCCCGCGAGAGTTGCGCTTGATTATGTTAAATAAGACCGCTCCCTGGTCGCAGTGGCGGGTCAATCGGCGAGGTAATGCGCGAGATAGGTGTCGAAATCGATCTTGTCGGCCGCCTCGATATGCGCTTGGCGCTGGTGCGACTCGCCGGCGGCGGCGGCGAATTCGGCCAGACGGCGCTCGTTGGGGGGATAAAGATCCAGAAAGTAGTCCTTATGCAGCTTCGACATGCGCTGCGCCAGTTGAAAAAACGACTCCCCGGTCTGGCGCATCTCCGTGAGTAGGCGCGCGGACGGGGTTCGTTCGACGTCGTCGATCTTGACGCGTTGTTGTTCGAGAGCCGTGGCATAGGGGCGCGCAGCCTCGCCGTGATCCAGCAGTTCGCACAGCCCCTGCATGGCGTCCAACAATTCTCGGGCCCACTCCAACATGGGAAAGTCGCGTCCCTCGCGTTTCAACATGAGGTTCGGTTCACGGCCGCGCCGCGCAACCACCAAATGGTTGGCATCGAGGGCAGCTTGCTCGCTCTGGCCTATCGGCGCGCTCTCCCGCAGCAGACACAAGGCAAGGAAGGCTTCCAAAAAACGCAGCTTGTTCTGATTGACGCCGACCGGGTCGAACGCGCTCACATCCAGCGCGCGAACTTCGACGTATTCCACGCCGGCGCGCTGCAAAGCCTTGGTCGGACGCTCGCCGGAGCGCGCCACCCGCTTCGGCCGGATGTAGCTGTAGTATTCGTTTTCGATTTGCAGGATGTTGGCGTTCAACTGCTGATAGACGCCGTTGACCTTGACGCCGATCTTCTCGTACGGCGGGAACGGTGTGCTTATGGCGCGCGATAGATCGCGCACATACTCGTCCAGGCTGTTGACCGAAACATTGACCGTCGCTTGATTCTTGTTGCGATAGCCGATGTCGCTCATGCGTAGCGACGTTCCGTACGGTTCGTAGAACGTGTCGGCGTCGAGCTTTGCCAGGCTGATCTCGCGGCCTGCGAAAAAGCTCTTCGACACTGCCGGCGAGGTGCCGAACAAGTACAGCACCAGCCAGCCGTAGCGCCGGTAGTTGCGCAACACGCCGAAGTATTGCTCGGATATGAAGCTCTGCTGCGGCCGCTTGGATTGATTCACGTCGCCGAGCACGCCCCATAGCCGCGGCGAAAAAGAATAGTTGAAGTGCACGCCTGAAATTGCCTGCATGATGCGGCCGTAGCGCACCCCCAACCCGTGCCGGTAAATGTTCTTCATACGGCCGACATTCGAAGTTCCGAACTGCGCGAGCGGGATGCTGGCGTCGCCCTCGAGAGCGCACGGCATGCTGGTCGCCCACAATAGTTCGTCGTCGAGGTGGCGATACACGAATTGATGGATATCGCACAAATACTGCAGCAACTCCCAGGTTTCGCCGAATGGCGGCGTAACCAGCTCGATCAGCGACTCGGAAAAGTCCGTGGTGATATGTTCGTTGGTGAGCGGTGCGCCGAGAGCCGGCGGATGCGGCGTCTGCACGATGTCGCCGGCGGGGGAGACGCGCAATGATTCCTTCTCCACGCCCTTGCGGCCGCCGCGCAATACGCCGCGTTCGCCCGAATTGACGAGTCCCGCGACGCGGCGTTCGAAAACCTTGTCAACCACGTTGTGCAATGCCTCGATCCTCGATTTATGGCAGCTCGGCGACGACCTCGATCTCCACGAGAAATCCCGGATCTACCAGTCGCTGCACCTGTACCCACGATGTCGTCGGCAGCCGCTCTTTGTCGTAAAACTCGAACCGCAAATCGGCGGCTTTCAGGAACGCATCCATATCGGTCGTAAATATCGTCTCTTTGACGACTTCATCGAAGCCGGCGCCGTGCGCGGCCAGCGTGCGGCGTATATTGGAGTACGCTGCGCGCATCTGCCCCGCCATGTCACCCGGAGCAACCAGGCGACCATTCTGGTCTGCGGCCACCGAACCGGAAATATACAGCGTTTTCTCGATCAATACGGCTTGGGAATAGCCGAAATCCTTTTCGTAAGGGTTCAAGTGGAACAGTTGCTTGACCCGCGGTGGCGGCGGCTCGGGCGTACGATCGCAAGCCGCCATCCCGCAAGCCAGCGCGAGCCACACGCTCATCATTCTGGTCAACATGCTGCTCCTACTCCCGTTTTTGCTGTTGTACAAATTCGGCACGCGTGCGCAAGGCACGCAACATCTTCGGCAGATCGCGCTTGAGGGCCGCGCGTTCGATCCAATGCGGCACCCAGAATCCCGGTTCCAGATCGACCGCATAGTGTGCAATCGTGAAATTGCCGTCGCTTTGCAGCACCCACGAGCCGCGCAGCCTGAGCAAGTCTCCCGAGACTCGATCGATCGAGACACGCGACGGCGGGTCGTAGGACGCGTGGATCACATAGCTCAGCTTGGGCATGTACCAAGAGTAGTCCATCACTTGCCGGATCTGCTGCCACGACCGATCCGCGGCCGTTTCCATGACCTCGCAAACCAACAGGCCGGGGACCAGGCGCAGCTCTTCGCCACAACTCGTGATCAGCGACCACACCACTTGGCGGCTTGCTTGAATTCTGACCGAGGCGCTCGCGCTGCCGCTTTGTTCCCCGGAATCGAGCGCTACGGCCACCTCGATGTCGCCCTGCTGAGCGGAGTCGGCCAGGTTGGCTGCCGGCGCCGCCGGGGCGGTAAACAGCAGAGCGGCGAAATAGAAGGATGGGCGCACAGGATAGTCTGACTCCGACGACAGCTCACTGTTCGATGGAAATCGCCGCCTGCCGGCTGTTTTCTTCAATTTCCGTCAAGGCCGGGTTTCCATCCACAATTTGATTCTGGCCTCGAGAATGTCCAGAGGCATGGCGCCGCCGCGCAGGATCTCGGAATGGAATTCGCGGAGATCGAACTTCGCTCCCAGTGTTTGCTGTGCCCGGTTGCGCAACGACTGGATCTTGAGTTCGCCGATCTTGCAAGCCAGCGCATCCCCCGGGGAGGCTACCCATTGGTCGGTCATGAAACCGGCGTCGGCGTCATTGACCGCGAGCTTCGAGCGAAGGTAGTCGATCGCCTGCGCCCGGGTCCAATTCTTGGCGTGCAGGCCGGTGTCGACGACCAGCGCGGCGGCGCACCTCAGCTGGCCGATGACGGCGTCGCGCTTGGCTTCATCGTCGCGGTACAGACCGAGTTCGTCGCCGAGCGAGGCGGCATACAGAGCCCAGCCCGCGACGAAGGCGGGTTCGTCGCCGTATTGCCGGAACTTGGGCAGGTCGGCTCGTTCCTGCTGGAGCGCACTTTGGTAGTGGCGTCCGGGGATGGCCTCCTGCAGAAAGCTCGCGCTGTCCACGCGCGGCAGAGCCGCGCTGTTCACATAGAGGATCGCGGGGACGGCACGCTGCGCCACGGCCGGTTGATACACGAGGGGATCGGCCGACCCGCCGAACGGCACTGCATCGCGCAGCTCGAAGTCCGCGCGCGGCAGCGCGGCGAACAACGTCGGCAACGCCGCGAGCGTCTGCGCTTTGAGGTCCTGATAACCGCTCAACAATTCGCCGGCGCTGGCCGGCGCCCCGGGATTCAAAGAATTCAGACGAGTCCGGCCGCGATCGACTTCAGCCAAGCCGATGCTGTGAATCTCGTCGGGCGTGAGCGCCGTGCCGGTCGCGCGTTTGACCCGGTATGCGTACCAAGGCGGCCCGAGCGGCAGCACCGTCAGTGCGACCGTGAGCCGCGCCCGCGGTAAATACTCGCGCTGCAGAAATTCATGCAATTCACGAAATGCGGGCAGCAACTTGTCCTTGATCGCGCTGTTCAAGCGCCACGCGAGACGCGTGCGCTCCGCCTCCGGGAAATCCTTCGGCATGCCCCGCCAGGGAACGTAGAACACGTTGGCGGCACCGTCCTCGCCGAATCCTTGCAGCAGCGGCAGCATGCGCTCGACCACCGCACGCGGCGAGCTGTACCCGCGCCGCAATCCCTCGCGCATGTTCTCGATCGCCTGATTCGTCCACGCGACATAGTCATCGATCCGCAGCAGCCAATTCTCATATTCCTTGACCGTCTTGAAAGGGAATTGCCCGCAATCCGCGGCGGCTCGGGCCAATTGCAGCGGCGGACCGTTGAAAGGATCGATCGGGATCAGCTCGATCGGATAAGTGAATCCCTCGACGTCCAATTCGCGTTGCCGCTTGAAGATGTCTAGGTTCAAGCGCGCGTCGGCATCGAGCGAGGCGCGCGGAATGGCCGCGACCTCGGCGAGATAGCGCCGCTCGACAGCCAAGGCATCCGCCATGAATTGCGGCGACTGCGCTTTGCCCGGGAACGCGCGTTCATCCCAATAGCGAGCGACGATGCGACTTAAGTCATCGTGGGGTGCGACGGGGTTGGCAACCGGGGGAAGGGCCGGAGCCGGCGCGGACGAGGCGCCGCAAGCGCTAAGTCCCAAAAACGCAATTCCGTGCAAAATCGCATGCGAAAATCGGCTCATCAATCGATTATAAGCCGGTCGGTTGGTTCATAATTCGAACCTTATTCATTCGGGAGTCAGCCTTATGTTGGTTGGAGCAAATCCGCGGCGCGTCGCGATCATCGGCGGCGTGCGCATTCCGTTCGTTCGCGGCAACGGCGCTTATGCTCAGGTGGGCAATCAAGAAATGTTGACTGCCGCGCTGCGCGGCGTCGTCGAGCGCTTCGGACTTCAGGGTCAGCGGCTGGATGATGTCGCGGCCGGCGCGGTGATGAAGCACTCGAGTCAATGGAACTTGACGCGCGAGTCCGTGCTTGGATCGGGGCTCGCCGCGGAAACGCCGGGGCTCGATTTGCAGCGTGCTTGCGGCACCAGCCTCGAGGCGGCGATCCTGTTGGGCAACAAGATTGCCCTCGGCCAGATCGACTGCGCGATTGCCGGCGGAGTCGACACCGTAAGCGATCCGCCGGTGGTCTATCCCAAGAGTTTCCAACAGCTGCTGTTGCGAAGTTATCGCGGCAAGTCGACGGGCGAACGCATCGGCCCCTGGTTTGGCTTACGCCTCAAGAATCTGCGCCCGGTCCTGCCGGGAATCGCCGAACCGAGAACCGGCTTGTCGATGGGCGAAAGCACGGAACTCATGGTGAAGACCTGGGGAATCACCCGTGCCGAACAGGACCAGCTGGCGCTCGAGAGCCACCAGAAGGCCGCGGCCGCCTACGCGGCCGGATTTTACAAGGATCTGGTACAGGAGTATCTCGGAGTTTCTCAAGATAACAACATTCGCAGCGACACGAGTCTGGAGAAGCTGTCGAAACTCAGGCCGGTCTTCGATTCGTCGGCGGCCGGTACGTTGACCGCCGGGAATTCGACCCCGATGACCGACGGCGCCTCGGCGGTGTTGTTGGCGTCCGAAGCCTGGGCGAAGGAGCGCAACCTCCCGGTGCTGGCCTACTTGAGCTACGGCAAAGTGGCCGCCGTGGATTTCATCGACAAGAAAGAGGGCTTGCTCATGGCACCTGCCTACGCCGTGCCCCGCATGCTCAACGACGCGCACCTCACTTTGCAGGATTTCGACTACTACGAAATTCATGAGGCCTTCGCGGGACAGGTTCTGTGCACCCTCAAGGCGTGGGCCGATCCTGTGTTCTGCCGCGAGAAGCTCAAACTGCCGGAGGCACTTGGGTCAGTCGATCGCTCGAAACTCAACGTCAAGGGCGGCAGCCTCGCGATCGGCCATCCTTTCGCCGCAACCGGCACGCGCATCGTCGCCACGCTCGCGAAAATTCTCGACGAAAGCAAGGCGAAGCGTGGGTTGATCTCGGTTTGTACCGCCGGCGGCATGGGGGTCACGGCCATCGTCGAGCGTTGACGGGGTCGAGGAACGCGGTATTCTTAAGCATGGGACTGAACGTTGAACTGACCGCGGCCGACGGTCATCGGCTGTCCGGATACCGCGCTGACCCTGCCGGTGAGCCGCACGGCGGCATCGTCGTGATCCAAGAGATTTTCGGGGTGACTCGCCATATTCGGGCGGTGGTCGATCAATATGCGGCGGCGGGATTTGTGACGCTTGCGCCGGCGCTGTTCGACCGCGTCGAACGCAACGTCGACGTACCCTATAGCGACGCGGCGCAGGGTTTCTCCTACGTCAAGGCTCTCAAAGACGAGCAAGTGGCGCTCGACTTGCAGGCCGCCATCGAGCGCGTGAGCGGCGCCGGCAAAGTCGGCGTCGTGGGTTATTGTTGGGGCGGGCTGCAGGCGTACCTCACCGCCGCCCGAACCCGTGTCGACGCCGCGGTCGTTTACTACGGCGGCGGCATCAATCAGCATACGGCGCAAAAGCCGCGCGCCCCCATCATGTTTCACTTCGGTGAAATGGACACGCACATTCCGATGTCCGCGGTCGAGCAGATCAAGGCTGCCGTTGCGCAGGGCATTTTTTTTCTGTATCCCGCAGGTCACGGCTTCAACTGTACGGATCGGGCCAGTTTCGAGCCGGTCAGCGCGCAACTCGCCCTCGATCGCAGTTTGGATTTTTTTCACCAGCACTTGGGCTGAGAACACATGAAACTTAACGATCCGCTGCTGCTGCGCGAGCAGTGTTTCATTGACGGCGGCTGGCTACCCGCCGACGACGGCGCCACCTTGGACGTTCATAACCCGGCCACCGCTCAAAAGCTCGGACGGATTCCGAAGATGGGCGCTGCCGAGACGCGGCGTGCAATTGCCGCCGCCGCCGCGGCACTGCCGGCGTGGGCTGCCAAAACCGCCAAGGAGCGAGCGGTGGTGCTGCGGCGCTGGTTCGATCTCATGCTCGTGCATCTCGATGATCTCGCCGTACTCATGACCGCCGAGCAGGGTAAACCGCTGGCCGAGTCCAAGGCTGAGATCGCCTATGCCGCCGCTTTCCTCGAATGGTTTGCCGAGGAAGGCAAACGGCTGTACGGCGATGTCATCCCGGGTCATCAAGCCGACAAGCGAATTCTCGTGCTGCGCCAACCCGTCGGCGTGGTCGCGGCGATCACCCCATGGAATTTTCCGGCCGCGATGATCACGCGCAAAGCGGGGCCGGCGCTGGCGGCCGGATGCACGATGGTGTGCAAGCCGGCGACCCAGACGCCCTACTCCGCGCTGGCATTGGCGGAACTCGGCCACCGCGCCGGGCTGCCCAAGGGCGTATTCAACGTCATCACCGGATCGGCGGCTGCGATCGGCGGCGAAATGACGTCGAATCCCACGGTACGCAAACTGACCTTCACGGGATCCACCCAGATCGGCAAGCAGCTGATGGCCCAATGCGCCACGACGGTCAAGAAGGTCTCGCTCGAATTGGGCGGCAATGCGCCATTCATCGTCTTCGACGATGCGGATTTGGATGCCGCTGTTCAGGGAGCGATCGCGAGCAAGTATCGAAATACCGGTCAAACCTGTGTGTGCGCCAATCGTCTACTGGTGCAGGCCGGCGTTTACGACGAGTTTACGCAGCGGCTGGTGCAGGCCGCCGGAAAACTGCGCGTCGGCGATGGCTTGGCGGGCGTCACCGACCAAGGGCCGCTGATCGATGCCAAGGCGGTCGCCAAAATCGAGGAGCACATCGAGGATGCCGTGGCCAAAGGGGCGACCATCACGTTGGGCGGCAAACGCCATGCGCTCGGCGGAACGTTTTTCGAGCCCACTATCCTCACCCAGGTGACGCCCAAAATGCTGGTCGCCCGGGAAGAAACTTTCGGTCCGGTGGCGCCGCTCTTTAAATTTCAAACCGAGGCCGAGGCCATCGCCATGGCCAACGACACTGAATTCGGCCTGGCCGCGTACATATATACGCGCGATCTGGCACGCAGCTGGCGGGTCTCGGAGGCCATCGAATACGGCATCGTCGGGCTCAACACAGGCATCATTTCCACCGAAGTGGCGCCCTTCGGCGGTGTCAAGGAATCAGGAATGGGGCGGGAGGGTTCGAAGTACGGCATCCTCGACTACACCGAAATGAAATATGTGTGCGTCGGTGGAGTGAGTTGACAGACCTGTGCTCGGCCGGTTCCTGGAGTACTCGCTTGCGACGCCGGATATTCGAGAATCTCTAGAATTCTACGTCAAGCTCGGTTTCTCCCCGGCCGAGGTGGGAGAGGCGTGGGCACATCCCTATGCGGTGGTCACCGACGGCCGAATTTACCTCGGTCTGCATCAGGAACCGATCCACGCGCCGTCGCTGACTTTCGTCAAACCCGGTTTACTCAAGCACGCGGAAGTCCTCGAACAGATGGGAATCGAATTCGAGTTCCGTCGTCTCGGCAGCAATGTGTTCAACGAACTCGGCTGGTTCGATCCCAGCGGGGAGCTGGTGCGGCTGATCGAGGCGCGGACTTTTTCGCCCAGCAAACGACTCGATACCAATACCTCGAAATGCGGCTATTTTCTGGAAATTGCGCTGCCGACCCCGAGCCGCGAGGCGGCAACCGCATACTGGGAACAATTCGGTTTTGTCGGGATTGAAGAAACCGACGATCGCTTGCCGCACGTATCGTGCACCAGCGACTATCTCGACCTGGGACTTTACGACCCCGCGCATCTGCGCCGTCCCATGCTGCGCTTCGAAGTGGACGATGTCGGAGGAACCTTGGCCCGTCTCGCGGAGACCGGCATCTCGCCGGCCGGAGAAATACCCCGGCCGCTGCGGCCGCTACCCGCAGCCGTCCTGACTGCGCCCGAAGGAACCTCGATCTTGCTGTCCGAGGGTACTGCCCGTTAGCGTTAGCGCGAGCTCAACCCGCAGTTGCCGGCGTTGCGATGATGTGGAACTTGAGCGTCATGGCATCTTGGACCTGGAGCGCGCCGAGCATCAAGCTATACGGCGTGAGGCCGAGCGCGGTTTGACGCAATTCCAGAATTCCGCTCGCCGCCACACCAGCCGGGTCCCTCTGCAGGGTGACGGGCACGGCGATTTTCGATTCGTGTCCCGCCACGCTGATCGCGGCGCTCACCGTCACCGGGGCATCCGGCGCGGCAATCGGGCCGATGACGCCGCTGATGCTGATCAGCGGATTCTTGTCGGCATCGAGCAGCGCGGCGCTCAGCATATTGTGCACAGTTCCGGCCTTGGCATCCTCGGGAATGTCGCCCTCGAAATCGGCTCCTTCTTCGCGGCGCGCTTGGCTGTCATCCACCGCGAATGCGGCGACGGGTATTTGCAGCGAGATTACGGCCGAACCCGCCGCGCCGGCCATGACCGTCCCGCGGATCGCGCGATTGACCAGCACATGATTGTGCCCGAAGCGCGCCAGCGGCCCGGCCCGGTACACCAGTATTCTAAGTTCGGATCGGTCCGCATCGATTAGGTAGTTGCGCTGCGCTGGCGGCGCATTCGGCGCTACCGCGGGCGCGCTCGGGGGTTGTGGCCCAGGCCGCGGCCGCGGCACGCCGCACGCAACCAGCAGCAACGCGAGTGCCGCAATGCCGACGCTTTTGAACATGCAGGGCCCCGATGTCTTGCTAGACTAGCTCGAACAGTTTGCACGCGGAGCCAGCAGCATGCCAAGTCAAGGGTCGTCGGGACGCTACACCGCGGTCGCGCAGGCATTTCACTGGGTCATAGCCGCGTTGATCGTCACCCAGTTCGTGCTCGGCCACATTGCCGTGGATTTGCCCAACGGGATGCATAAGCTCGCTTTGTTCGCGCGCCACAAGAGCTTCGGCATGACGGTGCTGATGCTCGCGATATTGCGTCTGCTGTGGCGACTGAAGAATCCCCCGCCGGAATTGCCGGCGGGCATGTCTGCGCCCGAGCGGATGATCGCGCGCGCGACTCATGCGGCATTCTACGTGCTGCTGTTCGCCATGCCGCTGACGGGCTGGATGATGTCGTCCGCCAAGAACTACGCGGTGAGTTGGTTCGGATTGTTCACCTGGCCGAATCTCATCGGCAAGAATGAGGCGGCGTTCGACGCATTGCGCGCAACCCACGACATCCTGAGCGACGTTCTGTTCGCGATTGCGGTGCTGCACATTCTCGCCGCGCTCAAACATCACTTTTGGAACAAGGATGATGTGCTGGTGCGGATGCTGCCCTTCGGCTCCAGGCCCAAATCGGAGAAATCACTATGATGGCGCGACTTTCGGTATCGCCGGCGTTGTTCGCCGCGGCGTTTCTAGCGGCCGGTATCGGCGTTGCGGCTGCCGCGACGAGCTATTCCGCGGATCCACAGCAAAGCCGCCTGGAATTCGTCGGCGTGCAGGCGGGCGCAGATTTCAAGGGGGCGTTTCATAAGTTCACCGCCGCTGTCGAGTTCGCCCCGGACGCACTGCCGAGCGCGCACCTCGATGTCCTGATCGACACGAATTCGGTGGACTCGATGGACAAGGATCGCGATGGGACGATACGTTCGTCCGATATCTTGGATGTCGGCCACTTTCCGACTGCGCACTACGTCACTCGCAGCATCACCAAGACCGCCGCGGGCTATACGGCGAGCGGTGCATTGACCTTGCGCGGGGTCACCAAAGACGTACCGATCAATTTTCAATTTACACCGTCCGCAGCGGGCGCGAAGCTCGAAGGCAGTGCCCAGCTCAAGCGCCTCGATTTCGGCGCCGGGCAAGGCGACTGGAAGAGCACCGAGT
>CAYRAC010000021.1:0-17612 GCA_964422045.1 uncultured Steroidobacteraceae bacterium | reverse complement strand
GGCGTATCTAGGACGTGCATGCTGTGCGTGATCGGCTGCGGTAACTCGACCCGTTCCGACGACGGCGTGGGCGTCTACGTGGCCCAAACCTTGCGCAAGGCGCTGCAATGCAATCCACGGCCCGACGTCCGTGTCTTCGATGCCGGCACGGGCGGGATGGATGTGATGTTTCAGGCGCGCGCCGCGCGCCGCTTGATCATCATCGACGCGGCGGTCAGCGGCTCACCGGCCGGCGCGATTTTCAGAGTACCCGGGGAGGCATTGGCAAGCGAACCGGAGGCGGGCTACAGCCTGCACGACTTCCGCTGGCAGCACGCGCTCACTGCAGGACGCAAGATTTTCGCCGCCGATTTTCCGAGCGAAGTCACGGTGTACCTGATCGAGGCAGCGAGTCTGGCATTTGGCCTGGAACTCTCCGCGCCGGTGTTGGCTTCCGCCAATCGGGTGGTCGAAGAGGTCCAGGCGATCATCGGCGCTTTCGGCCGTCCGCCGGAGCCGGCGATGGATGATGCCACGCGCGTCACAACATGAGCGTCGAGGCGAGTTGCGCTGGTCGCGAGATCCGCGTGGGCCGCGGCAATTTCTACCTGCCGCGGGAAATTTGCGATACGTGCTTGCCGAATGTGACGGCGGTCGCGCTCTTGTGGCGCGATGGCGAGGTCCTGATCGTCCCCTTGACCCGGGAGTCCGCGGGCGGGTTGTTGCTCAAACAGCGCAACTCCCGCGGCGATCGGGTGATACATGCGCAAGAGTTTTTCCGCAGCCATAATTTACCCGAAGAATTCGAGTTGAGGTCGATACCGGCGCATTGGAGTCAGGATTCCGCGGCGTTGGTCGTCAGCGGGCTGAAGTAGCGTCTCGAGAACTTGACTGATCACGGCGATTCAGCCAGCGTTCGCAGCCTACTTTACGCTTCGGGTGCAGAATGAAGACAACGGGGATGCGATTCGCAGCGGCTGCTGCTGCTTTCATGATCGGCGTGGCGCTCAACACCAGCAGCGCTCGCGTCGCTGATCGAAGCAATACGTTCTCGGTCAGCTTCCCCGCGGTGCGCAGCGCCACGCCGCTCGACGGCAGAGTGATCCTGCTGATCAGTGCGGACTTGAACCGCGAACCGCGTTCTCACGTGAGTCCCGACGAACCGCTGGAAAGCCCCTATATTTTCGGCCAGAACGTCGAAGGCATCGCTCCCGGGGCCGTGGTCGTCGTGGATGACAAGGCGTTCGGCTGGCCGGCGAGACGCCTCTCGCTCGTTCCCGCCGGCGACTACCTGGTGCAGGCGGTCCTGAATCGTTACGAAACCTACCGTATGCCGGACGGCCGCACCCTTAAGCTGCCGCCCGACAAAGGCGAAGGGCAGCAGTGGGCGCTCAAGCCGGGCAATCTCTATTCGACTCCCGTTCGCCTACATCTCGATCCGCATCATCCAGTGAGAACCGCACTGCTGCTCGATCAGGAGATCGCCGCCATTGCACGCAAGACGGACAGCGAGTTCGTGCGCCACATCCGCATCCGCAGCGAGCTGCTATCGCGGTTCTGGGGGCGCGACGTGTTCATCGGTGCGCACGTTTTGCTGCCCAAGGGTTTCGACACGCATCCGCAAGCGCACTACCCGCTGATGGTGTTTCACGGTCATTACCCCGACGATATTTCGGAATTTCGCACCTCACCCCCGGATCCAAACCTCAAACCCGACTACTCGAAACGATTCCATCTCGCCGGCTATAACCGTATCCAAGAGGAGGAGAGCTACAAGTTCTACCAGAAGTGGATAGCGGCGGATTTTCCGCGCTTCCTGGTCATCGAAATCGAACATGCCAATCCGTACTACGACGATAGCTATGCGGTTAATTCAGCCAATCTCGGCCCGTACGGCGATGCCATCAATCAGGAGTTGATCCCGGAGGTGGAACGGCGCTTCCGCGGCATCGGCGCCGGGTGGGCGCGCTTCACCTACGGTGGATCCACCGGCGGATGGGAGGCTCTGGCCACTCAGGTGTTTTATCCCGACATGTACAACGGCGCCTTCGCCGCGTGCCCGGACCCCATCGATTTCCGGGCGTACACGCTCATCAATCTATACGACGATGCCAACGCCTACGCGCTCAAGGGCGAGGCAAGCTCGGTAGAACGTCCCGCGATGCGCAACTACTTGGGAGAGGTGTTCACGACGCAGCGCGATGCCAACTACATGGAACTGGCGCAAGGCGACCACAGTCGCTCGGGCGGGCAGTACGACATCTGGCAAGCAGTGTTCGGGCCGGTGGGCGAGGACGGTTATCCAAAGCCGATCTTCGACAAGGCGACGGGCAATATCGACAAAACCGTGGCGCAGTACTGGCGCGAGCACTTCGATCTGTCGCACATCATTGCGCGCGACTGGGGGACGCTGGCACCGAAGCTCAAGGGCAAGATCCACGTCTACGTCGGCACCGCCGACACCTACTATTTGACCGATTCAGTGTACTTCGCCCAGGAGCGGCTGGAGTCCTTGCAGCCGAAATACCAGGGCACCGTGGCGTACGGCGATCGCGCCGAGCATTGCTGGAACGGCGACCCGCAGCTCGCCAACGCCTATTCGCGCCTACATTACGATTTCCAATATCTGCCCATTATTCTCGAGCGCATCGCCGCTGCGGCACCGGCCGCAGCGGATCTCACCAGTTGGCGCTATTGATCGCCTATTTCGCTTGGAAGATGGCCACGAGCCGACGCTCAAGGCAAGGAAATGCTTCGCCGCGAGCCTTTTGCGGCCGGTTCGGGGGCATGATGCCAGATTCGAAAACCACCCAAGAAGGCGAAGTCGTTGCTGCCGAGGCGCGCGTTGCGCGGCAAGCGCTTGAGCTTGCGTGCATTGCCGCCGCCGATGACGACGTAGTCGGCTTCGAGCAGGGTGCAAAGCTGCGTGACGACCTCGTCGACGGTGCGGCGCCATTTCTTGATGCCCAACCGCTTCAGGCCGCGTTCACCGACATAGTCCTCGTAGGTGCGCCCCTTCTTGTAGGGAAGATGCGCAAGTTCCATCGGCGCAACGACGCCGTCGAGGATCATGGCGGATCCGAGACCTGTCCCCAGACCGAGAAATAGCATGCGGCCGCCGTCGTAACTACCCACCGCCTGCATCGCGGCGTCGTTCAGGATGCGCGTCGGGCGCCCGAACGCTTTGTGAAAATCAAAGCCCACCCAACCGCTCCCAAGATTGTGCGGCTCGGCGACGATTCTGCCGTGCAGCACCATGCCGGGATATCCGATGGACACTGCCTCGTAACTCCAATCGCCGGTCAGTTTGTGCAGTTGATCCACAATCTGGCGCGGCGTCATGTGCGGGCCGGATTCAAATTGCCGCAGCTCGCGGCGGCCGAAGACGCGTGCCTTGACGTGGCTTCCGCCGACGTCGATGGCAAGCACTCGCCGGTAGCGTTTAGGTTTCATGAGGCCGAACATTACCTCAATGTTATCCGAAGAACTGTGACCGGCTGGGTATACTCGAGCCGCGTGGAGCCGGCAGAGGCGATCTCGATAAGCTGCCGTTTATACTCGAAGACCCGGGGCTCGGGCAGAGGGAATGTATGTTTCAGGCAGTTTTGATCGAGCGCGATGAGCGCCCTTATCGCGCGGCGTATACCACTCTGGACGAAGGCCGATTGCCGGCCGGCGATGTCACGGTACGCATCGATTATTCGACGCTCAACTACAAGGATGCGTTGGCGATCACGGGCAAAGGACCCGTCGTGCGGCAGTTCCCGATGGTCCCGGGGATCGATTTCGCGGGCTGCGTTGAAGCATCCGACAACGCCTCCTGCCGCGTCGGCGAGCGCGTGCTGCTCAATGGTTGGGGCGTCGGCGAAAATCACTGGGGAGGCCTGGCGCAGCTCGCCCGCGTGAAGCATGAGTGGCTCATTCCGCTGCCGCCGGCATTCACGGCGCGCCAAGCGATGGCGATTGGAACCGCCGGCTATACGGCGATGCTGTGCATCATGGCGCTCGAGCGGCAAGGGGTGGCGCCGAGCAGCGGCGAGATTATAGTGACCGGTGCGGCCGGCGGAGTCGGCAGCCTCGCCGTCGCCGTGCTCGCCCAGCTCGGATTTCGCGTTGCCGCCGTCACCGGCCGTCCGGCGGAGTCCGAATTCCTGAAGCGCTTGGGCGCCACGGAGGTGTTGGATCGGGCGCTGTTCGCAAGTCCAGGTAAGCCTCTTGGCAAAGAGCGCTGGGCCGGTGCGATCGACGTGGTTGGCAGCCATACCTTGGCGAACGTCTGCGCCTCGATGCGCTACCGCGGCGTCGTCACGGCGTGCGGCCTTGCCGGAGGCCTCGACCTTCCGGCGACGGTGGCGCCATTTATTTTGCGCGGCGTAACGCTCGTCGGGATTGATAGCGTGATGTGCCCGCGGGAGGATCGGCTCGAGGCGTGGCGGCGTCTGAGTCAGGATCTCGATATCGAGAAGCTCGATCTGCTCACTCGGGAAATCGGCCTCTCGCAAGCCGTTGCCGGCGCCGCGCAATTGCTCGACGGACAGATTCGCGGCCGCGTTGTCGTCGATGCTCGCCGCTAGCGGCCGGTGCCCAACAGCAATATCCAGCAAAGTACCAGCAGCGCGAGGAAGATCGTCTCCGCCGCGATGAGCGCGATAGCCGTCGTGCCGACCGCCATCATTTCGCGCAGCGAGGTCTTCATCCCCAACGCCGCCACCGAAATGACCAGCAGCCACTTCGACGCTTCGGTGAGGATCGATGCGATCGGCTTTGCGACCAGGGCGAAGCCGTTCAACGCAGCCAGCGCCACGAACGCGACGAGAAAGCCGGGCAGCAGCGCGATTCTCTTCTGGCTGGGTTGGCTTCGATCCGCACCACGTGCGGCGGCGACGGTGATGACCAAGACCACCGGCAGCAGCATGGCGACCCGCATGAGCTTGACGATGGTGGCCGCATCGCCGGCCTGCGGCGAGGAGGCGTAGCCGGCCGCCACGACCTGCGCCACATCGTGGATCGAGCCGCCAAGGAAGCGTCCGGTCTGCAGCGCATCCAAATGAAGATGGGTGATCAGGGCGGGATAAAGCACCATGGCAATCGTGCTGTATGTGGTGATGCAGGCGATCACCACGACGGTATCGCGCTCGGAGTCCTTGCGAGGCCAAGCAACGGCGATTGCCATCGCCGCGGACGCGCCGCAAATGCCGACGGCACCGCCGGAGAGCACGCCGTAACGGCCGTCGAGCTTGATGGTTCTCGCAGCGATCCAGCCAAATCCGATGGTCAAGGGAACCGTCACCATCACCATGGCCGCCGTCGACCAACCGAGCTCGCCGATCTGTCCGAAGGTAATGCGCAGCCCCAGCAGCGCAACGCTAATGCGCAGCAGCGTGCGCGCGGAGACATTGATACCGGGCGCGTACCGCGCTTCGGCGGACAACTGATTCAAGGCCATACCCAGCAGCAGTGCAAAAATGACCGGCGGTGCGTGGTAGTGATCCGACAGGTAGGTTGCCGCCAGCGCAACGATCAACGTGGACGCGACTCCCGGGGCGAGGGTCGCGGCGGTCGCGCGCAGCGTGCTCGGGCGCCAACGATCGATAAACGCGGAAAACTCCATCAGCGAGATCTTACCCGCTGCCGGGCGTTGCGCCAGCCGGCGAACTGTCCGCCGCTGTCCGCGGACAGTGTCCGCGGACAGCGCGAACGCAAGCCGCCTTCGCTGCCGCGATTAAAAACAACGACTTGCAGGTGCGCCAGCCTGGCACGCCGCTTGCTCTACTCAACCTAGGAATCCAATCGGAGGAAGCGAAGGACATGGGCCGCTACGCGTTGGCGTTGATTGCGATGACAGTGACGGTGGGAACCGTCAACGCCAACGATTTGCGGGCATTCTATGAGCTTGCGCTGACTCGCGATGCTTCGCTGCAGGCCGCCGCGTTTCAGCGCGATGCGGCGATCGAGGCTCGGCCGCAGGCCCTCGCCCAGTGGCTGCCGCAGATAACGGCCGACGCATCCGTGGCCCGCGAGCGGGCGGGCTTCCAGAGCGGTCCCGCGATCGGCAGTGAAGCGGCCGACTGCGCGCTGAGCGCCGCCGCCGGCGTGCAACACTGTTACGGCACGGTGCACAGCCTCGGTATCAACATGTCGCAGACCTTGTGGAGCTTCCAGGCATTCAGCCAACTCAAGGAGGCGAATTTCCAAGCGGCCGCGGCGGAGGCGGGCTTTCGCAGCGCACAGCAAAATCTCCTGTTGCGGGTTGCTCAGGCCTACTTCGCCATCCTCTCCGCCGCCGATCAGCTCGCCACCAATCGCGCCGAGCGCGATGCCTTCGGCACGTTGCTGAACCAAGCGAGAACGCGCCAACAGACTGGAGTCGGCCCGCGCAGCGATGTCGAGCAGGCGCAGGCATTCTTCGATGCAACCGAGCAAAGCGTCATCGATGCGCAGAACGCTTTGGACGACGCACACCTGGCGCTCAGCGAGATCGTAGGCGCGCACGCCGCCGCGATCGCACCGCTGCGCGAAGACATCCCGTTGCTGTCACCCGACCCCGTCTCAGCGGATGAGTGGGTGGTTTCCGCGCGCCAGGAAAATTTCGACGTGCGAATCGCCGAGCTCAAAATGGAAGCGGCGGAACGCGATGTCTCAGCGCAGCGCGGCCGCGCCCTGCCGACGCTGTTGCTCACGGGTTCGAGTTCCAAGCTGCGGCAGGACGAGGTGCTCGGCGGCAATCAAACCCTGGATACGGTGGGTGTTTCGTTCAGCTGGCCCCTGTTTCAAGGCGGCGCGGTCGCCTCGGCTGTGCGTCAATCGCGGGCGCTGTATCGCGAGGCGCAAGCGACCTATGATTCCGCCCAGCGCGACACCGAGCGCCAGACCCGTGCGGCTTTCCGCGGCATCGTCAGCGGCATCCAACGAATCGGCGCCGCGCGGCGCGCCGTCGAATCGGGTCACGGCGCAGTAGAGGCGAGCCGGCGTAACGTGGAATTCGGCACGGGCACCGAGTTCGATCTGCTGAACGCGCAGAACAATTACTACGCGGCGTTGCGCGCCTACAGCCAGTCGCGATATGACTACCTGACGAGCGTGCTGACCCTCAAACAGCAGGCAGGTCGCCTCACCGAGCGCGATCTCGCAGCCGTGGATGCCTTGTTGGTGGAACACGGATCATGAGTATGCGTCTATTGCAGAAGGAGCCCGTCATGCTGCGCGACACCGCAGGTCAGGATCGCGTGATAGAACGCGCACATCTTTGGCAGCGCCATTGGCGCGCTGTGCTGGCCGTTCTTGCCGTGCTCTTCGGGCTCCTGGTGCTGCTTGCTTACGTGCTCCACTACGCCGGAGCCGGTGTCTCGGTGGATCGCTCGCGATTGTCCATCGCGACGGTGGAGCGCGGCAGCTTCGTCCGCGACATCGCCGCCGATGGTCAGGTGGTGGCGGCCGTCAGTCCGACTTTGTACGCCAACGCCGTTGGCACCGTGACGCTCAAGGTGCACGCCGGCGATACGGTGTCCAAGGGTCAGGTGCTCGCCGTCATCGACAGCCCGGACTTGACGGCCAAGATGTCGCAAGAAGAGGCGACGGCGGTCGGACTCTCCATCGATTGGCAACGCGCGACGCTCGAGGCCGAACAGAAGCTGCTGCAACTGCGCGACGCCTTCAATCAAGCACAGGTCGATCAGAAAACGGCGCAGCGCGAACTCGACCGCAGCCGCAAGGCCTACGAATTGGGCTCCTACACGGAACTGCAGGCGCTCAAAGCTCAAGATTCCCTGGAGAAAGCGCAGTTCGCATTTACGCAGGCAAAAATGAACTACGAGTCGCAGCCGAGGCAGAATCGCTTCGATATCGACAGCAAAAAGGCGTTGTACGATCGGCAGCAGTACCTGGTGACCGATCTGAAACGCCAAGTCGACGGCTTGGACGTGAAGTCTCCCGTGGACGGCCAGGTGGGCCAGGTGCAAGTGGCCGACCGCGCCAGCGTCGCCAAAGATGCGCCGCTGCTCACCGTCGTCGATCTGTCCGCGCTGGAAGTGGAAATCAAGGTCACGGAAAGCCTGGCACGCGATCTGCGCCCGGGCATGAGCGCCGACCTCGAAGGCAGCGGCCATCACTGGCAGGGCAGCGTCAGCGGTGTATCCCCCGAAGTCGTCGGCGGTCAGGTCACGGCGCGCCTGCGCTTCGGCAGCGAGAAGCCCGCGGGACTGCGTCAGAGCCAGCGCCTGTCGGTGCGAATACTCATCGACAAGCGCGACAACGTGTTGATGGTCGATCGCGGCTCGTTTGTCGATCAGGAAGGCGGCGGCTTCGCCTACCTGGTGCATGGCAACGTCGCCGAGCGTCGCCCTGTGCGCCTCGGCGCTTCAAGCATTGCCAAGGTCGAGATTCTCGATGGGCTCGCGGCCGGCGATCAAATCGTCGTATCCGGCACCGACGCCTTCAATGGCGCCGAACGCGCCATCTTGAGCCACTGACACCAATCAATTCGCCGTACGAGGCCATCCCATGTTGAAAATGACCCATTTGTCGAAGGCGTATCGAACCGAAGTCGTCGAGACCTATGCGCTGCGCGACTTCTCGATTCATGTGCGCGAAGGCGAATTCGTCGCCGTGACCGGGCCTTCGGGTTCCGGCAAGACGACGTTCCTGACCATTGCGGGACTGCTCGAGGAATTCAACGGCGGCGAATATCAACTCGACGGCGCCAATGTGCGCGGTCTCAACGACAATCAACGCTCGCGCCTGCGCAATGAGAAGATCGGCTTCATTTTCCAGGCCTTCAACCTGATTGCAGATCTCAACGTCCAGGACAACATCGACGTGCCGCTGCGCTATCGTGGCTTCGACGCTGCGGAGCGGCGCCGCCGCATCCAGCAATCGCTGGAACGCGTCGGACTCTCGGCGCGCGCGCGTCACTACCCGGCCGAATTGTCCGGCGGACAACAGCAACGCGTGGCCATCGCCCGCGCCCTGGCGGGAACACCGCGGCTGCTGTTGGCGGATGAGCCCACCGGCAACCTCGACACGCAGATGGCGCGCGGCGTCATGGAACTGCTCGAGGAACTGCATCGCGACGGTTCGACCATCGTCATGGTGACTCACGACCCCGAGCTTGCCGTGCGGGCGCAGCGCGAGGTGCACATCGTGGACGGCCAGGTGGTCGATCTGAGTGCGCAGCCGCGCCTCGTTGTCGGCGCCAGCGCTCAAGCCTAGCGGCACCGTCCATGTTCAACTACTACGTCAAGTTGGCCCTGCGCAGCCTGAAGCGCAACGCAGTTCTGACGGCACTCATGATCGCGGCCATCGGCGTCGGGATCGGCGCATCGATGACGACGCTCACCGTGTTTCGCGCGATGGCGGCCGATCCGATACCGCGCAAATCGGGCGAGCTGTTTGCCGTGCAGATCGACAACTGGGGCCCGGCAAGAAAGAACATCGTCACCGGCGATGAGGAACATCTGCAGCAGCAAATCAGCTATCCGGATGCCGTCGGCCTCATGAACGCACATGCCGCGCGGCGCCAGTCGGTGATGTATGCCACCGGCTTTGCTTTGACGCCGGCCAACCCGCAGCTCTTGCCGTTCCAGGTACACGCGCGCGCCGTCTACAGCGATTTTTTTGCGATGTTCGAAGTACCGTTTCTCAGCGGGCATCCCTGGAGTGCCGCTGACGACGCCGATCGGGTGGCCGTCGTGGTCATCAGCCGCGAACTCAACGACAAGGTCTTCGCCGGCGCGAACGGCATCGGCAAGACGCTCAACCTCGATGGACACGACTATCGCGTCGTCGGTGTGTTGGACCGCTGGCAGCCGATTCCGAAGTTCTATGACCTCAACACCGACAAGTATGGCAAGAGCGATGAAATCTTCCTGCCGTTCACCACCGCCATTCAAGCGCGGGCCGCCACCTGGGGCAACAATAATTGCGGCGGCGACATCGGCGAGCCGGGGTGGGAGGGGCGGTTGCACTCCGAGTGCGTTTGGCTGCAGTTTTGGGCCGAGTTGCCGGGCGCCGCGGACGTGGAACGCTACCGCACGTTCTTGAACAATTACGCTTCCGACCAACAACGATCCGGCCGTTTCCATTGGCCTGCGCACACCAAGATTCGCGACGTCAGGCAGTGGCTCGCGTATCAGCACGCGGTGTCGGACGAAGTCAGAATACTGGTGCTGGTGTCGTTCAGTTTTCTGTTCGTGTGCCTGCTCAACGCGATGGGCCTGATGCTCGCGAAGATCATGGGCCGGGCCGGCGACATCGGCGTGCGCCGCGCGCTAGGGGCGAACCGCGGCGCGATTTTCGATCAGTGTTTGATCGAAGCGGGCGTGGTCGGCTTCGCAGGCGGGATACTCGGTCTCGCGCTCACGGCGCTTGGGCTCGTCGGATTGAGATCGCTGTTGTCGGAGGATGTCGGCCGCGTAACCCACTTGGGACTGGCCGATGTCAGCATTGCGGTGCTGCTCGCCATCGTGGCGACGGTGCTGGCCGGACTGTATCCCACGTGGCGCGCCGCCCACGTGCAACCGGCCTGGCAGTTGAAGGCTCAGTAGGGGGACATCATGCAACTTCGGCCCATTCTCGCGGCAATGCGCCGCAATAAGGTCGGCGCCATTTTAATCGCCGTGCAAATGGCGATTACGCTGGCCATTCTGTGCAACAGTCTTTTCATCATTCAAGAGCGTCTCGCCTCGAGCAAACGTGCGACGGGGGTCGATGAGGCCAATATTTTCGAGATCGACAATCTGTGGGTGGGTCACCCGACCGACCTCAGGGGCCGGCTGGCGGAGGATCTCGCAGCGCTACGCAGCGTTCCCGGCGTGGTCGATGCGTTCAACACCAATTCCTATCCGTTGAGCAACGGAGGTTCGACCGATGGGCTCAGCCTGCATCCCGACCAACCTCAAGCCATGGCGTTGAGCGCCATTTATTTCGCGGACGAGCACGGGGTTTCGACCCTTGGGCTCAAGTTGATCGCCGGCCGCGATTTCAATGCGGGCGACATCGCCGACAAGGTCGGTTACACCGACTTGTCGGAGGCGTCGGTCGTCATCGTTACGCGTGCGTTGGCTGACAGGCTATTCCCAGACGGCCACGCCCTCGGGCAGAGCATCTACGTGGCATCGCAAAAGATGCGCTCGCAAATCGTCGGCATCGTCGAGCAGCTGCAAGTGCCTTGGACGCAGACCGGGGGTTGGGGCAGCGCGTTCAGCGAGAGCTCGACCATCGAGCCCTTTCGTTTCATCAATCAAGCGTCGGACTACCTGGTGCGCGCCCAGCCGGGCCGGCTGTCGGAGGTGATGCAGGCGGCAAAAAAGAAACTCATCGAAGTGAATCGCGGGCGCGTCATCGACGAAGTGCAGCCGCTGACCGCGGCGCGCGCCGCGGCTTACCGCGACGACCGGGGTTTGGCGGTCATTCTCGGCGTGGTTTGTGCCGCGCTGGTGCTGGTCACCGCTTTTGGCATCGTCGGACTCACCAGCTACTGGGTCGCGCAGCGTCGCCGGCAAATCGGCATTCGCCGCGCACTCGGCGCCACCAAGCAGGCAATCGTGCAGTACTTCCAGACCGAGAATCTGCTCATCGCGGCGGCCGGCGCCGGCGCCGGAATCGCGCTCGCCGTGGCACTCAATTTGTGGATGGTGAATAGCTTCGAAATGCACCGCATGCATCTGGTCTACGCTCTGGCGGGCGCGCTCGCCGTGCTGCTGCTGGGTCAACTCGCGGTGCTGTGGCCGGCAATGCGCGCAGCGTCCATTCCGCCGGCGCTCGCCACGCGGGGTGTCTAGTCGATGCTCGGCTACTACGTCCGACTTGCCGTCCGCAGCCTCAGACGCAACGTCGTTCTGACTTCTTTGATGATCGCCGCGATCGCGGTGGGTATCGGCGCGTCCATGACGACGCTCACCGTGTTTCGCGCGATGTCGGGTGACCCGATACCCCGCAAGGCGACCCAGTTGTTCGTGCCGCAGATCGACAACTGGGGGCCGAACAAGCCCGGCGGTCGATCTGCGGACGATCTCAATTCGCAGTTGGGCTACATCGACGCGATGGCGTTGATGAAAGCGCACAAGGCCCGGCGTCAATCCGCCATGTTTCTGGCCGCGCTCTCGGTGCGGCCGGCGGATACGAGTAATAAGCCGTTCAAGAGCCGTGTGCGGGCGGCATACGCGGATTTCTTTCCGATGTTCGAAGTGCCGTTCAAATACGGCCGCTCCTGGACGGCGGCGGATGATGACAGTCGCGCGGCGGTGGTGGTGATTACGCGCGAAATGAACGATCGGTTGTTCGGCGGCGCCAACAGTGTCGGCAAGACAATCCACTTGGACGATGAGGTTTACACGGTCGTCGGCGTGGCCGCCGATTGGCGGCCGATCCCGCATTTTTATGACTTGAATCTGGCGTCCTTCGGCCAGATCGACGAGATGTTCGTACCGTTTACCCGCGCCATCGACAGGCATATGAGCGCGATCGGCAACACCATGTGCAAGGACGACACGCCGGTGGGCTGGGACGCGTTCCTGGCCTCCGACTGTCTATGGCTGCAGTTCTGGGTGGAGCTGCCGACGGCCGGCGACGTGCAGCAGTATCGCGCCTTCATTCATAATTACGCCGCCGAACAGCAACGAATCGGCCGTTTCCATTGGCCTGCGCACACGCAATTGCGCAACGTCATGCAATGGCTCGCGTACCGTGACGTCGTTCCGAGCGAAGTGAACATTTTGCTGCTGGTCTCATTTGGCTTCCTGCTCGTGTGCCTGCTCAACGCCATGGGGCTCATGCTGGCGAAAATCATGGGACGGGCCGGCGACATCGGCGTACGCCGCGCTCTTGGTGCAAGCCGCGCCGCCATTTTCATGCAGTGCGTGGTTGAGACCGGAATTGTGGGATTCGCCGGGGGCATTTTCGGGCTGGCGCTCACGGGGCTTGGCCTATTGGCGGCGCGCTCCTTGCTCGACAAGGAATTGATCGCACTCACATACCTCGACTGGACGGATATCGGCATCGCGGTCTTTCTGGCCATAGCGGCGACGATCGTCGCGGGTTTGTATCCGACTTGGCGCGCCGCGCACGTGGCGCCGGCCTGGCAGCTCAAAGCGCAGTGACGGCCATGGAACTACGTCCGATTGTGTCCGCCATGCGCCGCAACAAATTCGGCGCGCTGCTCATCGCCGCACAGATGGCAGTGACCCTGGCGTTTCTCGCCAATGCGCTGACGCTCATCGAACAGCGGCTGGCGTTGAGCGCGCGTCCCACCGGAATCGACGAGGCCGATATTTTCGTGATGTCGACCGAGGCGGTCGACCACCCAAAGCACTTGGCTGCGCATCAAGCGGCGGATCTAGCAGCACTGCGTTCGCTTGGCGGAGTGGTCGATGCGTATGCAACGAACAACTATCCGCTGGAGGGCGGCGGCTCGGTGCAAACGGTGGACCTCACGGCCAATCAACAGACTCCCAATTCGATCGCCGCCTTCTATTTCGGCGACGAACACGCGCTGCATACGCTCGATCTGAAGCTCATTGCGGGGCGCAATTTTACCGCCGATGACGTCGCGGAACGCACGGCAAACAACATTCCTCCCCCGAGCGGGTTCATAGTCACACAAGCTCTGGCCGCGCGGTTATTTCCCGGCGGCGACGCCCTCGGAAAATCCCTGTATGTCGAACTGCCGACGCCGTCGCCCATAATCGGCATCGTCGAGCGTTTTCAGTCGCCCTTTACCAGTGCCACGGGACAACTGAGCGCCGCCGCCGAGAATTCGCTGCTGGTGCCCTATCGGATGATTGCAGAATCCTCGGCCTACATGGTGCGCGCCGCCCCCGGCCATTTGGATGCCGTGATGAAATCCGCCGCAGCGAAGCTTCTCGAGCTCGACGGCGAGCGGATCTTGCGCAGCAAATCCATGCGGCAGCTGCGCGCCGACGCTTACCGGGGCAATCATGGATTGGTGGTGCTGTTGGGCTCGATTTGCATCGCGCTGCTGGCGGTTACGGCGCTTGGAATCGTGGGACTCACCAGCTACTGGGTCGCGCAGCGCCGTCGCCAGATAGGCATTCGCCGCGCGCTCGGCGCCACGCAAAGCGCCATCGTGAGATACTTCCAAACCGAGAATTTTCTGATCGGTTCGGCCGGCGCGCTCATGGGGATTGCGCTCGCGATCGTGTTGAACCTGTGGATGGTGAGCCGTTTCGAGATGGTACGTCTGCACAATAGCCATGCTATCGGCGGAGCCCTCGTGATCTTGCTGCTCGGCCAGCTCGCGGTGCTCTGGCCGGCGCTGCGTGCCGCGTCCATCGCACCCGCGCTTGCGACGCGCGGCGAGTAGGCGAACCCGATAACATTGGGCCATGCGCACAGTACTCGTCATCGATGACAATCCGGCGGTGGCGCAGGCATTGCAGGTGTTGTTCGGCTTGCACGATATCCGCACCATTTCCGCATTGACCCCGCAGAAGGGTCTCGCGCTGCTCGCGCGCGAGCCGGTTGACCTCGTAATCGCCGATATGAACTTCAGCGCCGATACCACGTCGGGCGAGGAGGGGACAGCGCTATTTCGGGCTGTGCGCGCAAGCCAACCCGATTTGCCGGTCATTCTGTTGACGGCGTGGACCCACTTGGAATCCGCGGTGCAACTGGTGAAGGCCGGCGCAGCCGATTACATCGGCAAACCGTGGGACAACGACAAGCTGCTCGCGACCGCCGAGAATCTGCTGGAATTGGCCGAAGCGACGCGCGAGGTCAAGCGGCTGCAGGATGAGCAGCGCCGGCGCCGGGAGCGGCTGGCGGAGCAGTACGACTTGTGCGGCGTGGTTTTTGCGTCCGACGCGATGCAACGGGTGGTCGAACTCGCGTGCCGAGTGGCGCGGGCCGACGTCCGAGTGCTGATCACAGGGCCGAACGGCGCAGGCAAGGAGCGGATTGCGCAAATCGTGCATGCGAATTCCGCGATTCGCAACGGGCCATTCGTCGCCATCAACTGCGGCGCGATTCCCGCCGAGTTGATCGAGGCGGAGCTGTTCGGCGTCGAAGCCGGCGCTTTCACCGGAGCGAACCGGGTGCGCGCCGGCCGCTTCGAGCTCGCCGACGGCGGCACGCTGTTCCTGGATGAAATCGGCGATCTGCCGCTCGCCGGTCAGGTGAAATTGCTGCGCGTGCTCGAGACCGGCCAGTTCGAGATGCTGGGATCGAGCCGCACCTTGAGCACGCGCGCGCGAATCGTCAGTGCGACCAATGCCGATCTTTCGGTATTGATTCGCGAGGGGCGATTCCGCGAAGATTTGTACTACCGGCTCAATGTCATCGAGATCGGCGTACCGCCGTTGGCCGAACGCGCCGCGGATATCTTGCCGCTGGCACGGCACTTTCTCGGGCAGACGCTGCAGCTGAGCGAGGATGCCGCGGCAGCGCTGTTGGCGCATGATTGGCCCGGCAACGTGCGCGAACTGCGCAATTCCATCGAGCGCGCGAAGCTCCTGGCGAGAGGGCAGGTTGTCACGGCCGCAGATCTGAATTTACCGGCGGCGCAACGGCAGCCGGCCGAAGCGGAATCGACTCGCAGGGGCATCGAACCCGACCCTAGTCGCGAGCAGATCGAGAGCAGCCTGCGCGAGGCGGGCGGCAATATCAGCCGTGCGGCGCAAAGCCTCGGGCTGTCACGCCAGGCACTGTATCGGCGCATCGAGCGATTCAGGCGGCCGCTCGGCTGAGCCCGCAATGAGCCTGCGCGGCAAACTGTCGTTGATCCTCACCGGGCTCGTGAGCCTGGTGGCGGCGCTCAGCGTCTGGGCAGGGCATGTTGTGGGCAGCGCGCTGCTTGCGTGGGCGTTGGTGATCGGCGCGGTAATCTTTCCGGTCCTGTGGCTGGCCGCGCACATCATGCGCCCGATCGCACAGATGCTGCGCGCCCTTGCAGGCACGGTGGCGAGTTACCGCGAGGGGGATTTCAGCTTGTCATTGGTCGCCGATCGCGACGATGAACTCGGTGAATTGATGACGGCTCATAACGAACTCGCGGCGGCGCTTCGTACCCAGCGAGCGCATCTGGTGCAGCGCGAGCTGCTGCTCGACACCGTCATGCAGAATTCGCCGGTCGCGCTGGTGCTGGTCGATGCCCACGGGCGGATCGCTTACGCCAATATCGCGGCGCGCCACTTGTTGAGCGAGGGACGAAGTCTCAATGGGCTGCGCTTCGCGGACGCGCTGGCGCGCTCGCCCGCTGCGCTGCGCGCCGCAGCGGTGCAGGGCGACAGCTTGTTTTCGACGGAGATCGACGGAGTCGAAGAGACGTTTCACCTGTCGCAGCGCGCTTTCATCCTACAAGGGCAGACTTTTCGTCTGTACTTGCTCAAACGGTTGACGCGCGAGCTGTCACGCCAGGAAGTGACGACGTGGAAGAAGCTGATTCGTGTTTTGAGCCACGAACTCAACAATTCCTTGGGACCGTTGTCTTCGCTCGCGCATTCCGGCGCTGAAATCGCGCGGCGCGGGGATTACTCGACGCTACCGACGGTGTTCGCCGCCATTGCCGAACGGGCCGAGCACCTGCACCACTTTGTGGGCAGCTATGCGACCTTCGCCAAGCTGCCGGCACCGCGCCCGGAACGGATTGAGTGGGCGGCATTCCTGGCAGATCTCGCGCGCCAACAAACGTTCACGGCCGCGGCCGACCTGCCTGCCGTTGCCGGCTGGTTCGACCGGGTTCAAGTCGAGCAGGCGCTCATCAACTTGCTGAAGAACGCATATGAGGCGGGCGGCGCGAAGAGCGAGGTGCAGCTCAAAATCACGTGCGATGGCGCGGATCAGCGCATCGAAGTGCGCGATCGCGGTGCCGGCATGACTCAGTCGGTGCTCGCACAGGCGCTGCTGCCGTTCTATTCGACCAAGCGCAGCGGAACCGGACTTGGACTGGCGCTCGCGCGGGAAATAGCCGAAGCCCACGGCGGGCGCATTCAATTGGCGAATCGCGAAGGCGGCGGTCTCAGCGTGGTGTTGGATCTGCCTTTCGCTGCGCCTTGATCAGTCGAAGTCCGTCGCCAGCTGCGGCTGCTCAGCGTGCTCGAACATGCGCTCGATCTGCGCCGCGGTGATCCGACCGAGCGACAAAGGCGGCAGCTCGTCTCGCGGGAAAAATGCCGCTTCGCTCGTCTCGTCGCTGGCGCGCGCCGCGCCGCCGGTAATTTCGCAAATGAAAAAGATCTTGTAAATGCAGTCGAGATTGCGCGGCGGATGTCCGCTCTTTTGATAGTCGCGAACGGCCGCAAGCTTCAGCGCGCGGGCCTCGAACCCCGACTCTTCGGCAATTTCCCGCACCACGCACTCGGCGGCGGATTGATTGATGTCCGCCCAGCCGCCCGGCAGCGTCCACTTGCCGTCGCTGATTTCGCGCACCAGCAGTACTTTGCCCTCGACGAAGGCGGCGCCGCGTACGTCGACCTTGGGAGTCGCGTAGCCGCGGTCATTGCGCAAAATCCCGAGAATCGACGCGTAGTCGACGCCTGAGCCGTGCGCCAGCAACGTCGCCGCCAGCTCGCGCAGGCGTTCATATCGCTGTCGGTCGAAGCGATCCTTGGTGAAAGTGAGGCCGGTTTGCGCGATGGCGCGCAATTCGCGGCCGATCACGAGCCACTGCGGGTCGTCCACCG
>CAYRAC010000020.1:1685-17614 GCA_964422045.1 uncultured Steroidobacteraceae bacterium | reverse complement strand
GCCGCTGGCAGCGCCTGCGCCGCCGGTTGGGGCCCAGCCGGTCGCCGCCGGCGCGACGGACGGCGCTGCCGCGTCGGCGACCGCAATTGCGGGCGCGACCGCGGGCGGCGAGCCGGGCGCGGACGGATCATCATCGAAAGCAGCCGCGGCGAATCCTCAGGTATGGGTTGCCCCCGCACTGGGCGCGGATCCCGCAGACGCCGGCGTGGCACCGACAGCGCTTGCCGACGCAAGCGCCAAGGCGGCCGGCGATCTCGCAACCGCGCCGCTGCCGGCATCTCCCGGCGCGGCGACGCTTGCAGGTGACGCGGCAGCGAAGGCCGGCGCGACGCCGCGCAACCTCGCGGCGAACGCGGTCGATAAGGTCCCCGGCGCCTCACAGGTCGCGGCCGCCAACAATGCGGCGACTTCGGCGCGCACCGGCGCGGCCGGCAGCGCGAACCCGGCGACCGGTTCCCCTTGGATGAACGACGCGGCGACGCAGGCGGTCAACACTGCGGCCCTCTCGGCGGCGGCAACCGGAGTGGTGGCCGCGAGCAAGACAGACGCTGCGGATACGGACGATCTGGCAACGGCGGCGACAGGCACCGCGGCCCAGGCCGCCCAAGTCTCGGGCGGCACTGCCGTGGTGGCGCCGCCGATTACAGCGGCCCGGCCCGCGAGCATCGTATCCGCATCCGTGCTAGCCGCCGCGAGCAGCCGCGCGACTGCACAGACGGCCGCGCTCATCAGCGCATCATCGGAAAAACATTACGCCGGCGGCAGCGCCGATGCTCTATCCGATACCGGGAGCGACTTGAGTGCGGCCGCCGCGCAATTGAGCGTCGGCTCGACGCCGAGCAGCGATGCAACGGCGGTGCCCACTCTGAAAGTCGCTGCCGGGGTCGACACCCCGGAGTTCGGACAAGGCTTGAGCGAGCGCGTCTCGTGGATGCTCGACAACAATGTGAGCAGCGCGAAGTTGCAGGTAAATCCGCCGCAGCTCGGGCCCATCGAAGTGCGAATCGCGCTGCAGGGTGACCATGCGCAGGTGTGGCTCACGAGTCATAGTGCCGTGACGCGCGATGCACTCGAGTCGAGCGCGCCGAAACTGCGCGAGATGCTGGGCGCGCAAGGCTTTGGCCAAGTCAGCGTCGATATCTCGCAGCGCTCCTTCCAGGAGCGTTCGACCCAACCGCAGCCTTACGACTGGACGCCCGCGGCCGTCCGCGCCCCGGCGAGCGCCGCGCAATCAACCGCCGGCCCTCTGCCGCGGCGTACCTCGAGCGGCGCCGTCGATGCCTATGCCTGAGGATTTCGCCAGCCCGATTCGCGGCAGGTAGTGGCGCAGCGCCGGCGTCGTGATCACGGTGCTGAAGATTGCCATGATGACCAGCATGGTGAAGGTCTTGGGCGATATCACGCCGAGATCGAGACCGACGTTGATCACGATGAGCTCCATCAAGGCGCGGGTGTTCATCATGAATCCCATGATGCTGGACTCGGCGTGGTCGAAACCGGAGCGGCGCGCCGCAACGTAAGCGCCGCCGAATTTCGCGAGCGTCGCGGTGGCGACAATGGCGGCACACCAGCCCCAGTCCGTCCAGCTGTCGAGTCCGCCGATCGCGGTGCGCAGTCCCGTATAAGTGAAAAAAATAGGCAGAAAAAACACCATGACGAAGTCGCCGATGCGCGTGCGCCACGCTGCGACCAATTCGCGTTCATCGTAGAGAATTACGCCAATCATGAAGCCGCCAAAAATCGCGAAAATGCCGAGCTCATAAGTCGTCATCGCAGCGCTGAAGATCACCGCCAACAGTCCGCCCAACAAGTTCGCCGACATCCTGCCGTCGCGCGGTTGCGATTTTCGGATCGCCGTCTTGAGCAGCGGGCGGACAATTTTCGCGCACACCAGGCCAAAGGCCGCCACCAAGGCGATGCGCAGGAAGAATGGGCCGGCGGCAAAGTCGCTGACCGTGAGCGTGGTGACGAGCGCGAGCAACAGCCAGCCGATGACGTCGTTGACGGCCGCGGAACTGATGGCGATGACGCCGAGCCGAGTACGGGTCAAGTCGAAGTCGATCATGATCCGGCCCAGGATCGGCAGTGCCGTGATGGAAAACGCGGTCGCGACAAACAGCGCGGTGTCGACGCGAGTTGCCGGCGCGGAACTCGATGCGATTTGCAAGCCGAGCGCGAAGCCGCAGACGAACGGCAGCACCAGACAGGCGATCGACACGCGCAGCACGGCGGCGCGATTCGACCGCTCGTTGAGGTGCGTGAAGTCGAACTCGAGTCCGATTTGGAACATGAGCAGCACGAGCCCCAAGTTCGATAGGATCGTCAACGGTTCCGGCGGCGCGGAATGAAACACAAAATCGAAGGCCTGCGGCGCGAGCAGCCCGAAGAGCGACGGGCCCAGCAAGATGCCGACGATGATTTCACCTACGGCCGCCGCTTGCCCGCAACGCTTGGCGAGCACACCGCCGAGCCGGCCGGCAAGAACGATGATGGTGAGTTCGAGCAGCGTGTAGAACAGCAGAAGTTCGTTCTTGTGCGTGCCGGTCACCGCCGCCGTGGCTGGAATATTCACGCTAAATCATGCCGCCGTTGATGGAAATGACCTGGCCGGTGACATACGCGGCCTCCTCCGAGGCGAGAAACCCCACCAGACTCGCGACTTCGTCGGCGCGTCCGGCGCGCTTCATCGGCACCAAGTCGGCGATGGCGGCGGCATCGAAGGCGGCATCGCCCATGCCCGTGGCGATGATGCCGGGAGCGACTGCGTTGACCGTGATCCCGCGGCTCGCCACTTCCAGGCTCAACGCCTTGGTGGCGGCGTTGAGCGCGCCCTTGGCCGCCGCATAATTCACCTGGCCGCGATTGCCGGTGAGTGCCGTGACCGACGAGACGCTGATGACGCGGCCCCAGCGCGTGCGAATCATCGGCAGGATCAAGGGCTGCGTCGCGTTATAGAAGCCGTTGACCGACACGTCGATGACGCGATGCCATTGCGCGAGACTCATTCCCGGGAACACGGCGTCGTCATGGATGCCGGCGTTGTTCACCAGGATTTGCACGGCTCCCGCTTCGAGTATTGTCTCGAGCGCCGCGCGGGATGCGGCGGCGTCCGTCAAATCGAAACTCACCGCCGCGGCGGCGCCGCCGGCTGCGATGATCTCGTCGACCGTGGCTGCCGCGGCCGCGGTGCCGCGATGCGCGTGGACGTAGATGAAATTGCCGGCAGCGCTCAAACGCCGGCAGATGGCCGCGCCGATGCCGCCGCTGCCGCCCGTGACCAAGGCGCGCTTCATCGCCTGATTCATGACGGCTTGAGCCGCCCGCTCGCGTCGAAAACCACCGTCGCGCGGCCGCTCAACAAGCGCCGTGCAGCGGCGCGCAGCGAGAATTCATAGAGTGCGCTGCCGCCGTCCGCGGCAACGAGCGCCGCCTCGCAGATGAGATCCGATTCCAGGTCATCGAGCCGCGGGACGAGCAGCCGCACCTCGCGCAGGCTCGCGAGAAATCCAAGCTCGGATCGAGGCGCGGCGCCGGCGAGCGCGCCATGCGCGGCCATGGCCTGCGCGGCGTATTCGATTCCGCAGGCTACACCCAAGCGTCCGTGCGAGCGCAGCGGATTATCGGCGGCGCGATGCGAGCTCGCGCGACACCGGATGTGCTGCGCGCCCCAATCGATGACCTCATCGAGCAAGCACATGCGGCCCTGGTGAGGAATGTTCTGCTCGAACCAGTGACGGTCTAGGCGCATGGCTCGACCCGCACTTGCAGGCGGGACACGTCGAGATACTCGAGGATGGCCGTGCCGGCGGATCTCATCGCCAGCAAACGCAGCAACGGCAGCGCGCGTGCCGCCGGGAAGGCGCGGCGCAGGCCCTCAAGCTCGGGATCGGTCAGCCGCCCGAACGGCAGGTCGCTGATCGTGGCCTCGAGTGTCGCCACCGAGGAGGGACGTCTGTGCGCAGTGAGCAGCAACGCGGCACCAAATGCATCGGGGATCGGGCGTTTGGCGTGCAGCGGCTGCGGATACTCGCTGTCGTAGGCCACCAACAACACGTCCACTTGATCGACGGCAACCTGGGTCATGGCTTCGAGCAGGCCGGCGGCGAAGCTTGCGTCGAACGCGCACAGCACGTTGGATGCCGCCATCGAGCCGGTGCCGATGCTCCAATAGCCCGCCGCCGCGTTGTGCACCGAGTTGGCAAAGCGCGTCGGTGAAATCTCGCGCCCCGCGAGCGACAGCGCCTGGCAGAGTTCATGACAATTGTGGCCGTCCGCTCCGGAGGATGTGAATACAGTGGCGAGTGTGGCGCGATCCGCGCCGGCTTGCGAGCTCGCTTCGAGCGCCACCGCGAGGGCTAATTTGACGGTGCGGCCCACGCGCCGCCGCTCCGCGGCAGGGAGGATCGTGGGCGTCGGCAGCACCGAGGCCGACGCCCGATAGGCCGCTTCGCCCGACAGCACGGCCGCCGCCTGCGGCCAACTCGCGAGGCCCGGCCCCAACACGCCGAGGCCGCTGACGTAGGCAGACAAACTCACTCTGCACGACCAAAAATCAGGCTGCAGTTGGTGCCGCCAAACCCAAATGAGTTGGAGAGCACGCGCTGCAGCGGCGCGTGCTGATTGTCCCGCAGATAGCGGATCTTGAGCAGCGGATCGATTTCGCCGGTGTGTACGCCGCCCGGCAGCAGGCTGTGCTTGACGGCGAGCACACTGATGATGGCCTCGAGCGCCCCGGCCGCGCCCAGCGTATGGCCGGTGGCACCCTTGGTCGAGCTGCACGGCGTCGCGGTGCCGAATAAGCCGGCGACCGCCTGGCTTTCGGAACGATCGTTGCTCGGCGTGCCGGTGCCATGCAGATTGATATAGTCGATGGCACCGGCGTCGAGTCCGGCGCTCGCCAGGGCGGCTTGCATTGCACGGCGTGCACCGAGACCTTCGGGATGCGGCGCCGACATGTGATAGGCATCGCTCGATTCGCCGATCCCGAGCAGTAGAACGGAGCGCGGCTCGAGTTTGTCCGGCGCGCGCTCGAGAAGCGCAAATGCCGCAGCCTCTCCGATGGAGATGCCATCGCGCGCGACGTCGAAGGGACGGCACGGCCCGGTCGCGGACAGTTGCAGGGAGTGAAATCCATACAGTGTCGTCAGGCACAATGAATCCACTCCGCCCACCACCGCCGCATCGATGAGTCGCGCCTCGATCATGCGCCGCGCGGAGCCGAAGGCCTTGGCACTCGAGGCGCAGGCGCAGGAGACTGCCACGGCGGGCCCCTCCAAGCGGCAGCGTTGGCGCACGTAGTCGGCCACGGAGAACGAGTTGTGGGTCGCGCCATACTCGAAGCTCGCCGGCAGCGCGCCGCTCACGGGATCGCGCTCTCGATAGGCGAGTTCGGTCTGCAGAATGCCCGCCGTGCTGGTTCCGAGGAAAACCCCGACGCGCCGCCGGCCCCAGCGCTCGGCCGCCTCGAGTACGGCGCCGAGAAAATCGTCCTGCCGCAGCGCCAATTCGGCCAGGCGGTTGTTGCGGCAATCGAATTTGCGCATTTCGTCCGGCAACCGCGTCTGATCGACTCCGGGCACCTCGCCGATGTGCGTGTCGATGTCGACGGTCTCGAAATCGCAGCCCTTCAGGCCGCTACGCTGCTGCAGCAGGCTCTCCAGGGTTGCGGCCGCGCCGCTGCCGATGCAGCTTGTGGCGGTGAAGTGTCGGAGCAGCAGCGGTCTCATTGCGCCCTAGCGTACGAGGGCGGCAACGCGGAGCGCAAGGTAGCGACCTGCAGCCGTTGCGCGGCGACGGCATCGAGCAGCCGCGGCAATACGTCGAGGATCACCGGTTTACCGCTGCGGTCGCGCGCTGCGTTGCCATCGTGCAGCAACAAAATGTCGCCGTTTTTCAGCGTACCCGCCAAGCGCCGGAACACCGTGTCGGGGTTCGCATTGACGGTGTCGAAGCCGCGGCGTGTCCAGCTGGCGAGCCGCAGCTGCAAGCGCGCGAGCACCGGATCGAGAAACGGATTACGCAGCCCCGCAGGCGCCCGAAAGAAGCGCGGCGTGCTGCCGGTGATGCGCGAAATGCTGTCCTGCGCGCGCGAAATTTCCGAACGCATGCCGCCCGGACCCAGCAGCGAAAAGTTGTGCCGATGCCGCTGGCTGTGATTTTCGATGTCGTGGCCGCAGCGGATGATTTCACGCGCCAGATCCGCGTAGCGTTCGACCCGCATGCCCACGCAAAAAAAGGTGGCGTGCACACGATGCGCGGCGAGTTGCGCAAGAACCGCCGGCGTCACTTGCGGGTCGGGCCCATCGTCGATGGTGATCGCCACGCGCGCTGCCGCGGCGCCGTCGAGCGGCAGACGGGTCCAGTTCGGACCGAGCCAGCGGCTGCGCGGCCAAAGACCGGCCGCCGCCAACGCCACATGATTCGCTGCCAGGGCGCCGAGCGCCCAGGGCCAGCTGCGCGGCCGCGCCAACAGCGCCGCGACGGCACCGAGATGCACGCCGGCCGACGCATATAGCAGCGGCGATGGCGACCAAGCAGGTACGCCGCGTTCCTCGGATGCCGCAGTCTCGAGTCTCATGCGAAGCGCGACTCCAAGAAGTTCTCCCATAGCCTCAACCAGGTGGGCCAATCGTGACCGCCCGCGATCGTGTCGACACAATCCGGCGGCAGCGTCGCCGCCAGCAGCGCGTGCGCCGCGGCGAAACGGTCGGCCGCTCCGAATCCGAGATACAACGGCGAATCGGCACGACGGTTCTTGATATAGCGCCATATTCGCCGCTCTTCGTCCGTTTCCGCAAGTTCGCCCGGTTGCCATGCGCCGAGGCCCGGTGCCTGCGCGATTTCGCGGGTTATGAGCCGATTGCCGAGATAGGGTGCGAGCAGACACAGGCCGTCAAGTTCATCCGGGAACGACGCCGCGTAATCGAGCGCAAACAGACCGCCGAGCGAGATGCCGCCCAACCACAGCGAAACGCCGGCGGCGCGCGCCGGCAGTACGATCTCGGATCGCAGGCGCAGAAGCGCGCTGCGATCGCCGACGTGCGTCAATTCGAGGTCGACAAACATCAAATCGAGCGCCGCGCGCCGCGCATGGGCCGCCTCTGCAAAACCGGCGCTCACGAAATCTTGCGCAGCATGATAAGCCCCGGGCAGCCACACCATGCGCGTGGCTGCCGTGGTCGCGGCGGCGGGCGCTGAAATACTACGCACGCGACAGCAGCGCGGCGAACAGCAGCGCAAGAAAAGCGCCCGGTGCCACGGTCGTGCCCAACGACACCAGCACCGGTACTTGAGAGAAGGACAGAAGACCGAAGCCGATCACCGTGCTGGCATTGGCGATGACCAGCGATGCCAGCGTCAGCGCTTCGCTGCCGGCTTCGTGCAAGGTGCTCTGGCGGTCAAAAAACAGGGCGTAGTTCGAGCCGACGGCCACGATGAGCAGCATCCCCACCAGGTGCAGTATCGTCAGTTGTACCCGATAAATCACGAGACCGGCGGCCACCGTCAATACGGCGAGCAGCAGCGGTGCCAATACGCGCGCGACGCGCGGCGGGGAGCGCAGCGCGAGCAACAACAGGACGACGATCGCGGCGATCCCCGCCAGCGACAAGCGGATCGCCTCGTGCAAGTAGTCCGCATACAGCGCGTCGGACTCTTGTTTAAGATCGAGAACTTGGGCAGCGCCGAGTTGCGCCGCCCGCAAGGCGGCCACCACACGCCCGGTATCGATCGCGCGTGAATCGACGCTGTGCAGCGGCAGCAGCGCATGCCAGCGATCCTTCTGCTCGAGGACGAGCGCCTCGAAGCCGGTGCGCAACGAGGTGCCTCGTAGATTCTGCGGCGTGAGCAGAGGCGCGCGCCGCGCCGCGTCGACATCGTGCAAGAAGGGCTGCAGCCGATCGCTGCGAACGGCGAGATCGGCGCAGGCTTGCCGCAGGTTGTCGGCAAGTTGTTCCGCGCCCGGCAGGCTGTCGCGACGCGCCTCTTGAGTCGCGACACTGGGGAGATAGTTCGCCGGGCTGTCGAATCCGCCGATCGCATGCGCGGTTACCAACGGGTCGAGCACCCGCGCCGCGCGCTCGGCCAACTCGAGCGCCGCGTCCAGCGTCGGCGCCGTCACGATCACGAGATCTCGAACGTCGGCGGCCCCCAAGTCGCGGCGCAGCTCGGCATCGTAGTCTTGCTCCTGCGCCGAGACGGGACTTAAATAGGACAGTTCATGATTCCATAAGGTGGCTTGATGCCGGTACAGCACGCCGAGCGCCAACGCCGCCAGCGCCAGGCCGAGCGCAGCGAGTGCGAGCCGAGGCAGATGCCGCGCCGGCTCGAGCAGGCGCGCGACTCGGCGCCCCACGGCAGAGACGTCGTGGATGACGAACCCCTTCGGCAGCAAGGCCGGCAATACATAGCGGGTGACCGCGGCCGCCGCAACCAAGCCGCTGATCGAATACAGGCCGAGCTGTGCGAGTCCGGGAAAACCAGAAGGCAGCAGCGACGCGAAGCCGCAGACGGAGGTGAGCATCCCCAAGCGGATCGTCGGCCACCAGGTTCGTTGCCAGGGCGGCGCGGCCGCAGCGTCAGGCCGGGCGCGGGAGGCCACGAAAAAATAGATCGAGTAGTCCACCGACTCGCCGATCAAGGTGATGCCGAAGCCCAAGGTGATGCCGTGGACCACGCCAAAGCCCAACGCGACCGCAGCGATGCCGATGACCGCGCCGCTCGCCACCGGCGCCAGTCCGAGCGCGAGCGCCGCGAACGAGCGGTACACGGAGAATAGGAGGGCGACGACCAGTATGCTGCTGACGATCGACAGCCGCACTGCGGCGCGCTCGATCTTGGCGCGCGCCGCGACGGCAAACACGCCGGGTCCGCTCATCCGCAGGCGCACTGCTTGCACGGAGCCGGCCGCCGCTGTGTCCACGGCGGCGGCGAATGCGGCGCGAATGGCGGCGAGGGCACGCTGCTGCGCATCGGTATCGGATCCGCCGGCCGCAGTTTGCGCGACCATCAGCGCCCGCTCGCCGTTGGGCGAAACCCAGACGCCATCCCGCGTGGCGGGAGCGGGCGTGCGCTGCAGTTGATCGATGATGTGCAGCATCTCGCCCGTGGGATCGTCCGCCAGCAAGGACTTCAGCATGAGTCCGGCGGGTGAGGCCAGATCCTCGATCGTGTCGGCGATCGCGGCGTGCAGTCCCGAGGCTGAAAAACGTTCTCGGGACACCGAGTCACTGAGTAGATAGCGGTGTTGGAACAGAAAATCGCGATCGGCCTCCGCGGTCACCGGCTCGCCGTTGTCGATGCTCGAGAACTGCGGGTCGCGGCGCAGCCTAAGCGCCGTCGCAGCGGACAGCTTGGCGCGCGCCGCGGCATCGCCCTGTTCGAATGCGATCAGAATCAGCCGCGATGCCGGGCCATCGCGCAGCTGCCCGACCAGAATTTGTTGGGTTGGGGTGGGTCTTGCGGTTAAAAACGCCGACAAGTCCGTGATGTAATGCGCGCGCGCCACGACGATGGCGGCGATGCCGACGCAGCCGAGCCAGAGCGCCAGCACCCGCGTGCGCTGCCGCTTCATGGCGCCGCGGGCGTGCGCAAAGTCATCAGCGATCGATCGCCGTCGGCTTGACGAATCTCGACCTTCAGCAATTCGTCGCGCGAACCGTCGATCTGCACCTGCTTTACGGTGCGCAGCAACTCGCGGTCCAATGGGACGAGTGTCAAGCTCCAGCGCTGCAGACTGCCGGCAAAATCCACATGGAAAACATGCTCGAGCGCTGCCCGATCGCCCGCCAACGTGGCCCGGATGCTCTCGACGAAGGGCAGGATTTGCGGATAGCGGTGCAGGTCGATGATGCGCGTGCGGCCGCCGCGCTCTTCAGTCAATACGCCGCCGGACAGCAGCAGTGTTTCCGTCTTGGGCAGCAGCGTGCGCTTCTCCAAGCGATCCGGCGCGTCGAAGCGCATGTCGCCCGAGGACTCGATCGGATGATTGATGACGGCAAGAAATTGCTGCTCGACGAATTCGACGCGGCCGTGCTGACGCTTCGCGAGCAACGCCATGAGGGCATCGAGATCGCCGGGCAGGCCGGGGGCGGCTGGAGCGGGCGGCGGGGCCGAAGCGAAGGGTGCGGCCGAAACGGCTGCAAGCCACGCCAGGGTCAGCAGCAGCGTCGCGTAGCGGCGGCGCCTCATGCGCGCGGCGCTCCGTCCGCGACGCGCCAGAAGTCGTGGAAATTGAACCAATTATAAGGATCGCTGCGGCAGTACCGATCGAGCACTTCGGCGTAGCGCTCGATCGCGGTACGTACCGCGGCGCTGCGGCTGCCGGTGGAGGTGGCGGAGAAGTCCGCCAGCCGCACGAACACCACGTGGTAGTTGTTCTTGCCGCGGTACAGACCGGCCATGAAGTACACCGGGCAGCGCAAAATAGCCGCCGCGCGCATCGGGCCCGTGGGTAGGTAGGCGCGTTGCCCGAGGAGCGTCACCGCCTGCACGGGTTCACTGCCCAAGGTGCGATCGCCGAGCACGCCGACAAAGGCACCCTGATCCAGGCGATCGGCGATATTGAGCATCGCATCGATCCGACCCAGCGAGACGATGTCGGCTTGCAGGCGCGGATTGATGGCGGCGAGCGCGGCGTTGATCTTGCGCGCATTCTCCTCGTACATGGCCATGGCGACCTTGATGCCGCGGCGACGCCGGCCGAGGCTGTGCATCACCTCGAAGCTGCCCATGTGGGCACCCATGAGCAGGGCACCGCGGCCGCTGTCCGCTTGCGCCAGCACCAAGCCTTCGCCCTCGAGCGTGATGTTGAACATCGTGAATTGCTCGTTGATCAGATACACCCGATCATGGATGGTCGTGGCGAAACTCAAGATCTGGCGAAACCGGTCGCGCGCCCGCGGTTCGCGGCCGAGCGCGAGGCGCAGATAGCGCTGCGCGTGGCGCCGCGCGGTCGGCGCGAACAAGAAGAAGTAAATTGCGATTCCATAGAGCGGAATGCGGCTTAACGATCTTCCCAGATGCAGCGAGACAAAGGCCATGACGCGCAACAGCAGGTTGCTGCCGCGCTCGCGGTGCAAGACCCAGTCCGCCTTGGGCCGATGCTCGGCCAGGTTGCCGACCTTGGGGTTCACGCGGGGTTGCCCGCCGCCGCCGCATTCGACAGGCTGCCGCTGGCGATCACGCGATCCGGCGCGCGGATGGTGAAGCGGATCAAGCCATTCTTGGGAGCCGCATGTTCCAAACTCAATGAATCGCCGGGACGTACCGCACCCAAGAATTTGACCGACGCTATGTGCCACGTCAGGTCGATGCCGCGGGCGTGTTGGATGGCTTGCAATGCCTCATCCAGCAGTACGGCGCCCGGCAGCACGGGAAATGTGGGAAAGTGGCCCGCGAAAGCCGGATGAGTGCTTAAGATCACGAGCGGACTCACCATGCTCGACGCAGCTTGCGAGTGACGGTTGGCCAGATCCTGCAGTTCCTGCTGCGGCAGTTTGCCGGTCGCGTTGCGTGGCAGGCGCTCGACCATGATCAACGGGCGCGGCAAGAAAACGGGATCGACGCGTTGCCGCAACTGGTCGGTGATCGCGGCGGCGCTCAAGGTCGGTGCGACGACGAGCGCGCACAAACGCGCGACGGCGGTGGAGCCGCTGGCCGCATCGCGCAGGAAGAACACGCCGTCGGTCACTCCGGGGATGGCGTTCAACTGCGCGTTCAAATACCCGAACGAACTGCGTTTGCCGGCCACATTGACCAAGTCGGCGCTGCGCCCGTGCAGCAGAAATTCGCCCTCGCCGGTGATCTCGATGACGTCCTGCATGGGGGTCACTTGTTCGACATGCCCGCCGTGCGCGAAAATCTGCTCGTCGGAGATTTTCAGCCGCACGTCCGGCCATAGCCGCCAAGCGACCGACTCGGCGGTGCGGCGCAGCGCAATCTGCCCGGTTTCCGTCGAGCCGTATATTTCGAGCAGCCGGGTGTGAAACCTCGACTCGACTTGGCGCGCCAAATCCTGCGTGAGGGGCGCGGTCGCGGAGACGATGAGATCGACCGGCGGCAAATCGATTCCCGCCGCGAGCACGGTGCGCAAGTGCACGGGCGTCGTGACCAGGGCCCGCGGGCGCGGTACCGACGCGATCGCGGCCGCGATGTCGGCAGGGTAGAAAGGCCGCTCCGCGCAGAACGAATTGCCGCTGACCAAGGCCAGCAGGACGGTGGATTCGAAGCCGTACATATGCTGTGCCGGCACGGTGCCGATGATGACATGCGATCTGCCGTCGAGCAGTCCCAGGCGAGGCGCACCGTCCTGCACGCAGCGCGCAAGCCGTCCCCACGTTTTCCGGTAGGGCAGCGGCACGCCGGTGGAACCCGACGTGTAAACGATGGCCGCGATCTGCGTCGCGGGAAGCGCGGGGATCTCCCACGCGAACTCGTCGCCGGATAGTTCGGGATAATGGACCCTGGGCAGGTCGATATCGCAGCGCTCATCATCCGTCAGGCAGAAGGCGTCCGGTGCGAAACTCGCCAGTCGAGCGATCACCTCGGGTGTGTGCGTCGAGGGCAACAAGCTGACTTTGCCGCTGATGAGGCAGGCGGCGAGGCCGACCGTGAAGCGGTAGCGATCGGCGCACACGTTGAGCACATGCTCGCCGGCCGGCAACCTCTGCGCCAGGTGTCGGGCGTCCGAGAGGAAGCGCTGTGCGGTCACGGCGCGGCCCGCCCGATAGGCAATCACCGCGGTGGGCGTGCGATGCGACAGTAGCGCGATGGTGTCCATCGGACGCGGCTTAGGGAGAACTCGCGAAATAGACCCGCACGGCGGCCAATATTCCCCGCCGCGGCGCCTGCGGCAGTACGCGGCGCCGCACGGCATACTCAGCCACGAACATGAGTCCGATCAGCGGTATCGCGCAGAAGTTGGCGAACAGCGACCAGATTCGCAGCGGTGCATAGACGAAAAGTCCGACCGTGATCGCGGTCACCCCTAGAAAAAAGATCGCCCACGCCGCAGTCACGCGTCGCGTGTAGGAGAGCTCCTGCGGGGTCAAGGGCCCGTGCACCTTGTCCGCCAATTGCGTGCACAGCGACACCCGATGGCCGAGCAACGACTGGCCGAAACTCGCCGCCATGATGCTGTAGAAGCCGCCCTCTTGAAGCAGGTAGACCAACGCGAAGTTCTTTTCCAAGACCACCCAGTAATGACGCAGCAGCAACGCGGCGACAGCGGCCGCCGCCAGCGCCACCCAAATATGGGTCCAGCGCCACAGCAACACCAGGGCGACCGATAACAGCGGGCCCAGAGCGAGACCGACGCCCAAATCGTGGGTCTGTGCGACGGTATTGCTGTAGTGGGAGAGCCCGGCGTAGGCGATGACGAAAATTGCGACGGCGGCCAGCTCAAGTCTACGCCGCCAACCCATCGCTACTTGGTCCTATGTGCCGCAATGTACTCTGCGAGGTGCCTCAAGGAGCGGAAGATCTGCTGATTATCCTGGCTGTCGGCGCGCAACTGGATGCCGTAGTGCTTGGAGACGATCAACGCCACCTCCAGAATGTCGATGGAGTCCAGGCCCAGTCCCTCGCCGTACAGCGGCGCCTCGGGATCGATGTCCTGAGGCAGGATTTCGAGGTTCAGGGCTTGCACGAACAGGGTGGCGATTTCCCGCTGCAGACCGACATCGGTCAGCGGCGCCGGCTGTTGCATGAGCGACGCTTTGTCGGACATAGGCTTAGGCTTTCAATGTATTTTCAGTTGCGGTCATTATATAGATGCCGGCGGATTCATGCGCCTTGACGCTGTTCGATCTCGGCGATCCGCATGTCGATGAGCCGCCGCAGCTCGTCGGCCATTTTCAGACCATGCTGTGCGCACACGGTTTTGAAGCGCCGGTGCTGCGCGGCCTGCAAGTCAACGGTCAGTCGTTTAAGCGCCAGCGGCGGCGCCGGACGGGCGGCGAGGTTCAACTTCTTGCTCATTGCATCCACCGGTTGCGCGAGTTGACAGACCGCGACGTTATGTTAATGCGCTTCGTCGTATAAACTCAAATACAGATTTACAGATCGGCATGGCAGAGATCCGCCTGGCGTCCGCGGCCGGATTTTCGCGACCGCGCGCGAGTTTAACCGACCCATTATTAGAGCCCGTTCACGCTTTGGCCCGGCGCTCGCTTCGACCACGGAAGCGCCGCCGGGGCGCTGCTTGCGATGAAATGGCGTCACTCGGCAAAGCAAGGCGGCAGTCATGGTCATCAAGCAGATCTCATCCACGCGCAAATTGCTGTTGGCGCTCGGGAGTTTGCTGCTGACGCTGAACGCGACTGCGGCTCCCACCGCCAAGAGCTACCTCATCGAGGCGCATGGCGCGGCCGGCGCGGCCGGCGCGGCCGGCGCGGTGCGCCGCGTCGGTGGGCGGATCACGCACGAGTTGCCGATCATCGACGGCGTTTCGGCGCTGTTGACGCCGGCGCAAGCGGCGCGCTTGCGCAAGAGCGCCGAATTCGAGGTCATTCCGGACATGCCGGTGTCGACCGATGCGCTGGCTGCGAACATGACCGGTGCGCCGCTCAGCAGTGTCACCGCGAACGTGCTGGCGGCGATCGCGCCGGACATTTACCAACAGACCTTGGTGGGCGCCAACCAGCTCGCGGCCGAAGGCATCAACGGCGCCGGCGTCGTCGTCGCCGTCGTCGACAGCGGGATACTCAGCGGCAATCGTTTCCTCAACCAGGATCTGAACGGCAACAACCGCGTGCTCGCGCAATACGATGCCATCCACAACGCGCTGGTCGACGCGACTCATTCCTATGTGAGCAGCGTGCAGGACTTGTACGGACACGGCACGCACATCACGAGTCTCATCTTGAGTTCGAATAACGTCGACCCGGTGCTCGACGGTCAGACGCAGGGCATCGCACCGATGGCGAAGCTGATCAGCGTCAAGGCGTTCGATAATAGCGGCGCCGGCAGCTACTCGAACGTGCTCAATGGGTTGAATTGGGTGCTGACCAATAAGAGCACCTACGGCAACATCCGCGTCGTCAACCTGTCCTTCGGCGCGCCGCCGCAGTCGTATTACTGGAATGACCCGATCGACCAGGCAGTCATGAAACTGTGGCATGCCGGCATCGTCGTGGTGGCCTCGGCCGGCAACTTCGGTCCGAGCCCGATGAGCGTCTCGGTCCCCGGCAACACGCCGTACGTGATCACGGTGGGCGCGATGACCGACAATTGGAACCCGAACTCGTCGGTGGGTTGGGGCGTGACCTCGTTCTCATCGGCAGGTCCGACTTTCGAAGGCTTCGTCAAACCCGATGTGGTCGTGCCGGGCGGCCACCTCGCGGGGCTCATGGACAAGAGCCAGTATCTGGCCGCCACCTACCCGCAATTCGCCACCGGCATCTACGACTTGTTCGTCATGTCGGGAACGTCGCAGGCGGCCGGAGTGACGACCGGCATGGTCGCGCTGATGCTGCAGGCGAACCCCAATTTGACGCCGGACCAGGTCAAATGTCGGCTGACCAATTCGGCCTCGGCCTTGTTGAACGCGAACGGCAAGTCGGCGTATTCGATCTTTCAGCAGGGCGCAGGCATCGCGAACGCCTACAACGCGGTCAACAGCCAGGCGGCGAACTGCGCCAACCAGGGTCTCAACATCACCGCCGACATCGCCGGTACTGCTCACTATGGGGGCCCTGCACGTCAAAACGCCTCCACCGGCACCTACTATGTGGTCGGCTCGACCGGCGCTGCACTCGGCAACGACGGCTATCTGTGGAATCGAACGTTCGCGAAGAGCTTGGGGTATCTGTCGACGCAGGGCTACTTGTGGAATCAGGGCTACCTCTGGAACCAGGGGTATCTTTGGAATCAAGGCTATTTGTGGAACCAGGGCTATCTCTGGAATCAGAGCACGCTGGCGCCGGCCTCGA
>CAYRAC010000020.1:0-1585 GCA_964422045.1 uncultured Steroidobacteraceae bacterium | reverse complement strand
TTCAACTTTGTCCGCATGATGTCAGACCCTCCCGAAGCAAGATACGCCGCATGCGTCGGCGCGCCGAATCGTATTCGATTTTGGAGATGTCATGCATCCGTCGAATCTCCGCCGCTGATAGTCCTTGCGCGAGACCGGAAACAATCTGCAGCACCAGCGGATCTTCGGCAAACAAGCGTTCGAGCGTCGATAATTCCTGCCACGCGGTCAGTGCGCGTTCGGGATCGTGCAGCGCATCGACATCGATCTGTTGCGCGCCGGGCAACGGCGGCGGCTCGCGAGTTTCCTGAACGACACGGCGCCAATGTTCGGCTTTCAAACTGCGCATGACGCCGGCGAGAAAGACGACGCGGGTTACACCGTCGGGCTGGCGGCGAGAGCCGCCGAGGAAGCGCGCGAACGCCTCCTGCAGCAGGTCCTCCCAGCCGACGTCCGGCGGCAAGCCGCGTGCGTGCCAGCGCGCGATGGCTTTGAGCCGCAGCAGATCCGTCTCGGTGACGAGCTCGCGCGCCAGCGCGGTTTCTGCCGGTGTAATGACGAGCCCGGGGTAAAAAGAGTGCATTTGAGGAGTAATGCGCACGGCGCGGCGCATCTCGGACAGCGGCGAGAAAATATTTGCCATTTAGGGCGTGCGCCTGCGGCGCGCCAGCAGCAGCGGCAGGCGCGCGACAAATCCGAGGAACAAGCGAAAGTGCATCCAGGTCAGCAGCACATTGTCGCGCCAATAGCGAAAGTGCGACACGCCGCCTTCGTCGGGGCGAAAATAACGCACCGGCGCCGCCAGGTTGATGGGCCGCACGCCGCGCCAGCACAGGCGCACCACCGCCTCGACGTCGAAATCGAAGCGCCGCATCCAGAGTTGCCGGCGCATGATGCCAATCAGCGGGGCCATGGGGTAGACGCGAAAGCCATACAGGGAATCGCCGATGCCGGCCCACAAGGTCTCGAGATTGGCCCACCAATTGGAGATTTGACGGCCCTTGACCCGCAAGCGAGGCGCGCTGTCGTCGAACACCGGCAGGCCCAACACCATGGCGCGCGGTTGCGCCTGCGAGGCCTGCATGAATGCGCGAATCCGCTGCGCGGGGTGCTGACCGTCGGAATCCATCGTCAAAGCGTGGGTGAAGCCACGAGAATGCGCCTCCAGCAAGCCGAACAGCACCGCGGCGCCCTTGCCGCGGTTCTCGCCCAAGACGAGGACCCGCAAGCCGGGCTCGGAGGCGGCCATGGCCTGCAAACCCTGCGCGGACTCATCGGTGCTGCCGTCAACCACCACCCACACGGGAGACCATTGCGCGAGCGCATCGCGCACGGTCGCGAATACCTTGGGTCCCGGGTTGTAGCTCGGTATCAGCACCAGGTGGCTGTCGCTAGGCATTTGGCAGCCAGCGCGACTGCAAGGCACCCTCGAGCTCATGCCGGTAGTAGCGGTCGAGCTCCGCCGTGAAGGCGGGAACGTCCGCGGGAGGCTCGAAGCGCTTGCCGAGCCTGACCCGGTAGGTGATCGGGAGCGTCGGCCTGCGGAACAGCGGCCAGCCCTTGCTCAAGTACGGCGAGTCGGTTTCGATCACCAGGGTTTGCACCG
>CAYRAC010000019.1:0-18163 GCA_964422045.1 uncultured Steroidobacteraceae bacterium | reverse complement strand
TCATTGCACGCCCAGGAGATGGCGTTCAACGACATCCGCACCACGCTGCAGGCGCTGTGCGCGATCTATGACAATTGCAACAGCCTGCACACCAACGCCTATGACGAGGCCGTGACCACGCCCACCGAGGAGAGCGTGCGCCGCGCCATGGCGATTCAGCTGATCATCAATCGCGAATGGGGCTTGGCGAGGAACGAGAATCCGAATCAAGGCAGCTTCATCATCGAGGAGCTGACCGACTTGGTGGAAGAGGCGGTACTCAAGGAATTCGACGCGATCGCCGAACGCGGCGGCGTGCTCGGCGCCATGGAAACCGGCTATCAGCGCGGCAAAATACAGGAGGAATCGTTGTTCTACGAGCGCCAGAAGCACGACGGCTCCTACCCAATTATCGGCGTCAACACGTTCCGCAATCCGAACGCGGAGGCTGCCCCCGCGAGCATCGAGTTGGCGCGCTCCACGGACGCGGAGAAGCAGTCGCAGCTCGCGCGCCTCGCCGCCTTTCAGGAGCGCAACTGCGCGGCGGCAACGCGGCTGCTCGAACGTCTGCGCCGCACGGTGATCGAAGACGGGAATACTTTCGAGGTGCTGATGGAAGCGGTGCGTGGCTGCTCTTTAGGCCAGATCACGCACACCCTGTACGATGTAGGCGGCCGCTACCGCCGCAACATGTAGGTTCGTCCATGCACGACTATCAGGCACCGCTCGCCGACATGAAGTTCGTGCTGCGCGAGTTGGCGAATCTCGATGCGCTCGCGCAACTCCCGGGCTTCAACGACATCACACCCGATATCGCCGATGCGGTGCTGGAAGAGGCCGCCAAATTCGCGGCGGGAGTGCTTTCGCCCCTCAATCGTCCGGGGGATATACAAGGCGCACGCTGGCAGGACGGACGCGTACTGACGGCCGACGGCTGGCGCGATGCCTATGGCCGATTTGCGGCCGACGGTTGGACCGGGCTGTCGTGCCCGGCGGAATTCGGCGGTCAAAATTTGCCGCGGGTTCTATCGGCGCTGGTCGAGGAGATGTGGAACTCGGCCAATGTGGCGTTTGCGCTGTGTCCGATGCTGTCGCGCGGCACGGTCGACGCCATTGAGCTTCGCGGCTCGCCGTCGCTTAAGAGCAAGTATCTGGCGAAGCTGGTCAGCGGCGAGTGGACTGGGACCATGAATCTGACCGAGTCGCAAGCCGGCTCCGACCTGGCGGCGGTGCGGACCCGGGCCGTGCCCACGGGCGATGGGCGCTACCGGATCGACGGTCAGAAAATCTTCATCACCTACGGCGACCACGATCTGACCGGCAACATCGTCCACTTGGTGCTGGCGCGCGTCGCCGGAGCGCCGGAGGGCGTCAGAGGCATTTCGCTGTTTGTGGTGCCGAAATTCATCGTCAACGCGGATGGCTCGAGCGGAGCACCCAATGACGTGCATTGCGTCTCCATCGAAAATAAGCTGGGCATTCACGGCAGTCCCACCTGCGTGCTGGCCTACGGCGCGAACGGCGGCGCGCTCGGCGAACTCGTCGGCGAGGAGAATCGCGGCCTCGAGACCATGTTCATCATGATGAACGCGGCGCGCTATTCGGTCGGCATCGAGGGCGTTGGCCTGGCGGAGCGCGCCTACCAAACTGCGTTGGCCTATGCCCGTGAACGCATCCAAGGTACCGAGGCGGGCCTTCGCGGCGGCGCACGCGTACCCCTCGTGCGGCATCCGGACGTACGCCGCATGCTGATGCTCATGAAGTCGCAGACCGAGGCGATGCGCGCGCTCGCCTGTGTCGCGGCCGTTTCGCTCGATTCTGCGCGGCTGCATCCGAGCGCCGAGGAGCGCGAACGGCACCAGGCGTTTGCCGACTTGATGATTCCCGTGATCAAAGGATGGTGCACCGAAAATTCGGTCGAGATCGCCTCGCTCGGAATTCAGGTGCACGGCGGCGTCGGCTATGTCGAGGAAACCGGCGCGGCCCAGTACCTGCGAGACGCGCGCATCACGCCGATTTACGAGGGGACCACCGGCATTCAAGCGAACGACTTGATTGGCCGCAAGCTCGCGCGCGACGGCGGCCGCGCCGCCGAGAGCGTCATTATGCAGATGCGGGCGCTGGCAGCGGAACTTAACCGAGAGCCGAAACTGGCGGCGGCCGCGGCAACGTTTGCCGCCGGCGTCGATGCCTTGGAACGGGCCATTCGTTACGTCGTACAGAACTATGCAACCGATATCCGCAGCGTTTCCGTTGGTGCAGTGCCGCTCCTGAAGCTGTTCGGAATCGTCGCCGGCGGTTGGCAATTATTGCGCTGCGCCTTGATTGCGCAGCAGCGGCTCGCCGCGCCGACGGATAATGGCACCGAGCCCGGCTTCTATGAGGCGAAAGCCATGACGGCGCAGTTCTACGCAGCCCACGTGCTCGCTCAAGCCCCCGGCCTGGCGCACGGCATCGTGCACGGCGCGGCCGGCGCACTGGCCGAGGGTGCGCTGTAAGCAGACATGGACGCTCGCTATCCGAGCCGCATCGTCTGCCTGACCGAAGAACCCACCGAAGTGCTGTACGCGCTCGGGCTGGAAGAGCGGATCGTGGGCATCTCCGGCTTCACGGTCCGGCCGGCGCGTGCGCGCCGCGAAAAACCGCGAGTCTCGGCATTCACCAGTGCCAAGGTCGATCGCATCCTCGCATTGCGGCCGGATTTCGTGGTCGGTTTCTCGGACATACAGGCCGATATCGCGCAGGCGCTGATAAAACAGGGGATCGAAGTCTGGATCAGCAATCATCGCTCGGTCGCCGGAATCTTCGGTTACGTCCGCCGGCTCGGCGCATTGGTCGGCGCGGCCGATCGGGCGGAGCGCTATGCGGTCGAACTCGAAGCGCATGTCGAGCGCGTGCGGCAGTCGGCCGCCGGGATGAGCCGCCGTCCGCGAGTGTATTTCGAAGAATGGGATCAACCGCTCATCACAGGCATCCGCTGGGTCAGCGAACTGATCGGCATTGCCGGCGGCGATGACGTGTTTCCCGAGCGCGCGGTGTGTTCACTCGGCAAGGATCGAATTTTGAGCGACGCCAACGAGGTGATCCGCCGCGCGCCCGACATCATCATCGGATCCTGGTGCGGTAAACGCTTTCGCCCCGAGCAAGTCGCAGCGCGGCTCGGATGGAACGCCGTACCGGCGGTGCGCGACGGCGAGCTTCACGAGATCAAGTCGCCCCTCATCTTGCAACCGGGGCCGGCCGCGCTCACCGACGGACTCGATGCCATTCATCGGCTGTTACGAGAATGGGCGGCGCATCGCTGATGGCCGCCGCCGTGCCATCGCCGTGCATCGATGTGTGTCGATTGGATACGCAGGGGTTGTGCGTGGGATGCCGCCGTACCTTGAACGAAATAGCCGAATGGTCGACTGCCGGCGAAGCGCGGCAGCGCGAAATCTTGCGCGACGTCGCGCGCCGCAAGGAACTCGTAGGTCAGGTGCCGGGTCGCTAGCGCAACAATGCCGCTATCTTGGCGCCATTCGGATTGCGCCATCGAGCCGGATGGTCTCGCCGTTCAGCATGACGTTCTCGATGATGTGTCCGACCAAGGCGGCGTACTCATCGGGCTCGCCGAGCCGGGGTGGAAACGGCGTTTGCTTACCGAGCGAATCCTGTGCCTCCTGAGGGAGACCCTTCATCATCGGCGTGGCGAACAATCCGGGAGCTATGGTCATGACGCGAATGCCTGAGGAAGCCATGTCGCGCGCCATCGGCAGCGTCATCCCGACAATGCCGCCCTTCGAGGCTGCATAGGCCACCTGACCGATCTGGCCGTCGAAGGCAGCGACCGAGGCGGTCATGATGATGACACCGCGTTCGCCCTCGGCGTTCGGCGAGTTGAGTTGCATGGCCACGGCGGCGGCCTTGGCGACCAACAAGGTGCCAATCAGGTTGATTTCGATCATCTTGCGAAAATATGCACCGCTCATGGCACCCTGTTTGCCGACCAGGCGGGTGGGAGTCGCGATGCCGGCGCAATTGACCGCGGCCTGGATGGCACCCAGCCGCTCGCGGGCGCGATCGATGGCGCCATCGACCGCCGATTCGTCGGTCACGTCGGTTGCGATGAAGCTGGCGCGCTCGCCGAGCGCTGCCGCGGCCGCTGCGCCCTGTGCTGCATTCACATCGAGGAGGGTCGCCTTGCCGCCGGCGAGTATCACTCGTTTCGCCACGGCGAGTCCCAGTCCGGAGGCGCCGCCGGTGATGACGGCGTGGGTGTCTTTTAACTGCATAGTGAATCCTCAAAAGCCCTGCAAGATTGATAATGGATGTCCGGCCGCTGTCCAGCGGCTGCGAAAGAACGTGTCGACCATGCCGTCCGTGACGTCTTCGACCCGATTCGGTGTCCAGTGCGGCGCATTGTCCCGGTCAATGAGCAGCGCACGCACCCCTTCGATGAAATCTCCCTGCTCGAAACATTGCTGCACCATCGACAACTCCATGCGGAAACAGGCGGCGAGGGTCATCGTCTTGCCGCGCTGCAATTGACGTAAGGTGACGCACAGCATGGTCGGCGAGCGGCTGCGCATCAGCGCTGCCGTCTGTCGCGCCCAGTCGGTGTATTCGGCATTCGTTTCCGCATCGAGAGAGGCGAGTATGGCACGGACGGTCGGGTGCACGAAATGCGCATCGATGCCCGTGCGCAAGCGGCTGAGCGACGGTGCCGCCAAACCTTGCGCCGCTCGCGCATGGATGAATCGCCGCAAGTCGTTGGCGCAGTCATCGCTCCAATCGAGGGTCGACAGGTCGTCCATCAAGGCTGCGATCGCCTGCGGCGTCAGGTACACGTCGGCCAAGTGGCAATAAAGCGCATCGGCGCCGCGGATCTGCACCCCGGTCAACGCCAGGTAGATTCCGAGCGCTCCCGGAAGACGCGACAAGAAATAGCTGGCGCCCACGTCCGGGAAAAAGCCGATCGCCACTTCCGGCATCGCAATGCGGGTTCGCTCGCCCACCACGCGCATGGCCGAGCCTTGAGCGATCCCCATGCCTCCGCCCATGGTGATGCCGTCCATCACGACGACGTAGGGCTTGGGATAGGCGTAAAGCGCGTAGTCGAGCGGATATTCCGTCAAAAAAAATTGACGGTGCAAAGTCCCCGTGCTCTTGAAGCTTTGATACAGGGCGCGGATATCTCCGCCGGCGCAAAATGCGCGATCGCCCGCACCTTGCAACACGACGGCATGCACTTGCGGGTCCGACGCGGATTCGCTCAGGAGCGTGCGCAGGCGCAGCAACATCTCGAGCGACAACGCGTTGAGCGCTGCCGGGCGATTCAGCGTAATGAAGGCAACGTGATTGCGAATTTCACTCAAAACTTCCATGCGGAGGTTTCATTTTAGGCTGATGGTGGTGTTGACCGCGCCGGGCGTGCTGCTGTCGTCGAACCAGCGCGACGTCACGGTCTTGGTTTGCGTATAGAACTGCACCGCCTGTTTGCCGTACGGGCCGAGATCGCCGAGCTTGGAGCCGCGCGAACCGGTAAAGCTGAATACCGGCACGGGCACCGGGATCGGTACATTGATCCCGACCTGGCCCACATCGATTTCGCTTTGAAACTTGCGGGCTACCGCGCCGCTTTGGGTGAATATTCCGGTGCCGTTGCCGAAGGGATTATTGTTGATGAGTGAAATCGCTTCGTCCAAGGTGTCGACACTCACGATGATCATCACCGGGCCGAAAATCTCGGTGGTGTAGATCTTCATCGCGGGCGTCACCGCCGAGAAAATGGTCGGCCCGATGAAGTTGCCTTTCTCGTAGCCCGGCACTTTGATGGAGCGGCCGTCCAACTCGAGCTTGGCGCCTTCCTTGATCCCGTCCTCCAGCAGACCGAGGATGCGCTGCTTGGCGTTCTTCGACACCACGGGTCCCAAATCGGCGCCTTTCTCCACGCCGGCATTGACCTTGAGTGTCTTTGCCTTGGCGACGATGTCCGGTATCCAATTGCGCGCTTCACCCACCAACACGGTGACCGAAGTTGCCATGCAGCGTTGTCCGGCGGCGCCGAAAGTCGCGCCGACCAATGAATTGAGCGATTGTTCCTTGTTGGCGTCCGGCATCACGACCGCATGGTTCTTCGCGCCCATCATGCATTGCACGCGCTTGCCGCTTTGCGAAGCCAGATTGTAGACGTGCGTACCGACCGCGGTTGAGCCGACGAAGGACACCGCGGCAATGTCCGGGTGAGTGCACAGCGCGTCGACGGCGCGCTTGCCGCCATGAACGATGTTGAGAACGCCCGGCGGCACGCCGGCTTCGAGGGCGAGTTCCGCCAACAGCATGGGCGTGAGCGGGTCCTGCTCCGAGGGTTTGAGCACGAACGTGTTGCCGCAGACAATGGCCATCGGGAACATCCACAGCGGGATCATGGCGGGAAAATTGAAGGGCGAGATACCGGCGCACACGCCGATCGGCTGCCGCAGGGTGTAGGTGTCGACGCCGCCGGCAACGTTCTCGCCGAATTCACCCAGTTGCAGGCTGCCGATCGAGCAGGCGTGTTCCACTACCTCGAGCCCGCGGAACACATCGCCTTCGGCATCGGCCAGCGTCTTGCCTTGCTCGGCGCTCAAGGTCTGCGCGATGCGGCTCATGTGGTCGCGTACCAGCGCTTGCAGCTTCAACATGATGCGCGCACGCGTGGCGAGCGGAGTGTTCTTCCAGGTCTTGTAGGCATGTTTGGCCGAGTTGATCGCCGCCTCGATCTCCTCTGCGGTGGCGAACGGAACTTGCGCAAGCACCTCCTGGGTCGCCGGGTTGACGACGTCGTGCCACTCGGCGCTTCGCGACTCGACGAACTTGCCGTCGAGGAGCAATTTGACAGTGACTGGGGGCTTTTCGAGTGTGGCGGGTTGAATTGTCATGAGCGTGTTCCTTGGGTCGTTGCGCGACGGGGTAGTTTAGCCTGACGAACCCCCCAGGGGCAGGGCAGACGGGGGGCGTATCGCGTAAACTGACGGCAAAATGCGTCAGCGGAACGGCAACACGGAGTTGTCCCCGACCCGGGGGACGGCGGGCACTGCTACACGGTCGCCGGAGCCCGGAACCATCGCCATCTGTTTCGTCGCCGCCGCGCTGCAAAGCGTCCGCGCCCGGGACTTGAACGCGGACGAGCTGCTGGCGAATGTCGGGCTATCCTCGAGTCTGCTGCAAGTACCCCAGGCGCGAGTCTCCGCAAAGCACTATGGCGCCCTGTGGCGCAGTATTGCGCTCGCGCTCGATGACGAATTCTTCGGCCAAGACTCGCGCCGCATGAAGGCCGGGAGCTTCGCGATGCTTTGCCACTCGGTGCTCAATTGCAAGACCTTGGGCCAGGCGCTGGAGCGCAGTTTGCGTTTCTACGCGCTGATCTTGGACGACATCTCCGGCACCTTGGAGCGCAACTCCAAGGAAGCAAGAATAGTTTTGCGTGAGCGGGCGGCCGGCGCGAGCCAACGCATTTTCGCCCACGAGCTGTTGTTGATGCTGCTGTACGGTGTCTCCTGCTGGCTGATCGGCCGCCGCATCCCGATCCTGCGCACCGAATTCAGCTACGCCGAACCCGGCCACAGCGCCGAGTATCGTCTCATGTACTGTGCCGACTTGAGCTTCGACAAGCCGAACACGCTGCTCGCCTTTGACTCGAGTTATCTGGATCTGCCGGTGGTGCAGGACGAGCGCTCGCTCAAGGAGTTTCTGCGTACCGCACCGGAGAGTATCCTATTGAAGTACAAGAACGGCAGCAGCCTCACGGCGCGAGTTCGCCGGCGGCTGCGCCAGTTTTTGCCTGGCGAAGTTCCGGATTTCGAGCAGCTGGCCTCGGATCTGAATATGACCGCGGCAACCATGCGCCGCCGTTTGCACGAGGAAGGCGAGTCTTATCAGTCGATCAAGGACCAGCTGCGGCGCGATCTTGCCATCGGCTACTTGAGCCATACGACCAGGAGCGTCATGGACATCGCCCTGGAATTGGGGTTCTCGGAGCGCAGTGCGTTTCATCGCGCGTTCAGGAAATGGACCGGCGCGTCGCCGGGAGAATTCCGCCGCACCGTGCAGGCGTAGGCCTGCCCCGGGGTGGCTGCGTGTGGCATTTCCGCTCAGGCATTTTGAGCGGTTTGGTCACTCTGGTTGCAGCGACGAATCGAGGATAATTTAGAAATGAACTTGGCAGGCAAGATCTTGGCGGTGACCGGGAGTAACGGTGCTTTAGGTCAGGCGGTCGCCGTGACATTGAGCGGCTACGGCGCGAGGCTCGCGCTGCTCGATCACGCGCGTGAGGTGTCGGTCGCTGTGCCGGCCGGTGCATTGCATTACGGCGGGGTCGATCTGAGCGACGCTGACGCCGCACGCGCCGCGATGCAACGGATCATCAAGGAGACCGGCCGTCTCGATGGCCTGATCAATCTGGCCGGCGGTTTCCAGTGGCAGAAGCTTGCCGGAGGGTCGCTCGACAGCTGGGACGCCATGTACAAGCTGAATTTGCGAACCGCGGTGTCGTCTTGTCAGGCCGCCTTGCCGTATCTGCTGCAGGCCGGCGGTGGACGCATCGTCAATGTCGGCGCCATGGGAGCCGTGAAGGCCGCCGCCGGAATGGGAGCCTATGCCGCTTCCAAGGCGGGCGTCGCGCAACTCACGCAGGCTCTGGCCGACGAACTGAAGGACCGCGGCATAACGGTCAACGCCATATTGCCGAGTACGCTCGATACGCCGAGGAATCGCCTGGATATGCCGGACGCCGACTTCACTCGCTGGGTCGCTCCATCGGAGGCTGCCGAAGTGATCGCGTTTCTGGTTTCGAACGAGGCTCGTGCAATTACCGGCGCTTTGATCCCGGTGGCGGGTCGGGTATGACGACCCGAGTCGCATCGCCGGGCGCGTTGTTCCGTCAGGCGGTTGCCGCCGAGCGTCCCTTGCAAGTGGTCGGAGCCATCAATGCCTACGCCGCGAGAATGGCGGCCGCCTGTGGGTTCAAAGCCCTGTACCTATCGGGAGGCGGCGTGGCCGCCAACTCCTTGGGCGTTCCCGATCTCGGGATCAGCACCATGGACGATGTGCTGATCGACATACGCCGCATCACGGATGCAACGCCGCTGCCGCTATTGGTGGACGCCGACACCGGATGGGGCGGCGCCTTCAATATTGCGCGCACCGTCAAATCCTTCATCAAGTTTGGTGCCGCCGGTTTGCATATCGAAGACCAGGTCCAAGCCAAGCGTTGCGGTCACAGGCCCGGCAAGGAGATCGTCTCGAAGCAAGAGATGGTGGACCGGGTGAAAGCAGCAGTCGATGCGCGCAGCGATCCCGGATTCGTGATCATGGCGCGCACCGATGCATTGGCGGTGGAAGGCATCGACAAGGCGATCGAGCGCGCGGTCGCCTGCGTCGAAGCGGGCGCCGACATGATTTTCCCGGAAGCGATAACCGAACTTCCCATGTACGCGCGGTTCAAGGAGGCCGTCGGCGTGCCGGTTCTCGCCAACATCACCGAATTTGGTCACACACCGCTGTATACGCGCGAGGAACTGGGATCGGTCGGCGTCGACATCGTGCTGCATTGCTGCTCCGCATATCGGGCGATGAATGCCGCAGCACTCGCAACCTATCAGGCAATTCGCCGCGACGGCACCCAAAAGAACGTGCTTGACCTCATGCAGACGCGCGCAGATCTGTATAAATACCTCGACTACCACGCGTACGAAGCCAAACTGGACGAGTTATTTTCCGTCGGCAAAGAAAAGTAGCGGATTTAAGGAGATAGCCATGCCCGAAGCTCAAAGCCAAATCGCCGCATTCAAACCAAAAAAATCCGTGGCATTGTCGGGTGTAACGGCGGGCAATACGGCATTGTGCACCGTCGGTAGAACCGGCAATGACTTGCACTATCGCGGCTACGATATCCTGGACATTGCCGCCGAGTGCGAGTTCGAGGAAATCGCCTACCTGCTGGTCCACGAAAAGCTGCCGAACCGCGCTGAACTTGCTGCTTACAAATCCAAGCTGCAGTCGCTGCGTGCATTACCGGCCGCGGTCGCCACCGTGCTCGAACAGCTGCCGGCCGAGGCTCATCCGATGGACGTCCTGCGTACCGGCGTCTCGGCGCTCGGCTGCTGCATTCCCGAAGCGGGCGCTCACACCAATGCCGGGGCGCGCGACATCGCCGACCGGCTGCTGGCCTCGCTCGGTTCCATGCTTTGCTATTGGTATCACTACGCGCGCGAAGGACGGCGCATCGAGGTGCGCACCGACGACGATTCGATCGGCGCTCACTTCTTGCACTTGCTGCATGGACGCAGGCCTTGCGCCTCATGGGTGCGCGCGATGCATACCTCGCTCAATCTGTACGCCGAGCACGAATTCAACGCCTCGACCTTTACGGCACGCGTGATTGCGGGGACCGGCTCGGATGTGTATTCCTGCATTACCGGCGCCATCGGCGCGCTGCGCGGCCCGAAGCACGGCGGCGCGAACGAGGCGGCCTTCGAGATCCAAAACCGCTATGAGACGCCGGATGCCGCCGCTGCGGATATCAAGCGGCGCGTCGCCGCCAAAGAGGTCATCATCGGTTTCGGCCATCCCGTCTACACGATCGCGGATCCGCGAAATCAAGTCATCAAAAGCGTTGCCTTGAACCTCGCGCGCGAAGCCAACGACCTGCGCGGATTCGAGGTCGCTGAGCGAATCGAGTCGCTGATGCACGAGATCAAGAATATGTTTCCGAATCTCGACTGGTTCTCCGCGGTGTCCTATCACCTGATGGGCGTGCCGACCGCGATGTTCACGCCGCTGTTCGTGATCAGCCGTACATCGGGCTGGGCCGCACATGTCATCGAACAGCGCGAGGACGGCAAGATCATTCGTCCGAGCGCGAATTACACCGGCCCGGAGAACGTACCGTTCGTGCCGCTTGCGCGCCGGCCATAATCGGAGTTAGTTGTCCCATGTCTCACGACGTCAAATCCGCAGAACGGCCCGCGCCGGATCCGATTCTCACGGCAATTGCCGACTATGCATTGAGCTTCGAGATCAAGAGCAAACTCGCCTACGAAACCGCAGGCTATTGCCTCATGGACACCTTGGCGTGCGGCTTTCAGGCATTGAAGTATCCGGCGTGCACGAAACTGCTGGGGCCCGTGGTTCCCGGGGCCACCCTCACGAACGGCGCGCGCGTGCCTGGCACGGCGTATGAACTCGATCCGATCAATGCCGCTTTCAACATCGGCGCCATGATTCGCTGGCTCGACTTCAATGACACGTGGCTCGCCGCAGAGTGGGGGCACCCGTCCGACAATCTCGGCGGCATTCTTGCCGTTGCCGACTACCTGTCGCGATCCGGCAAAGCCGTGTCGGTGCGCGACGTGCTCACCGCCATGATCAAGGCGCACGAAATTCAGGGCGTTCTTGCGCTCGAGAATAGTTTCAATCGGGTCGGGCTCGATCATGTATTGCTGGTGCGGGTGGCGTCCACCGCCGTCGTCACCGCGATGCTCGGCGGCTCGCGCCAGCAAATCATCGACGCGGTGTCGAACGCATGGGTGGATGGCGGCGCATTGCGCACCTACCGACATGCACCAAACACCGGTTCACGCAAGAGCTGGGCGGCGGGCGATGCGACCAGCCGCGCGGTGCGTCACGCACTGTTCGCGCTGAAGGGCGAGATGGGCTATCCGTCGGCATTGTCGGCGAAGACCTGGGGTTTCCAGGACGTGTTGTTCAAGGGCAAGGCGTTGTCCTTGCCGCAGCCCTTTGGCAGCTATGTCATGGAGAATGTGCTGTTCAAGATCTCGTACCCGGCCGAATTCCACGCGCAGACGGCCGTCGAAGCGGCCATGACCTTGCACGGGCAAATCGCCGCAAAACTCGGCGCAATCGAGCGCGTGACGATTGAAACCCAGGAACCGGGGGTGCGCATCATCGACAAGACCGGCGCGCTCGCCAATCCCGCGGACCGCGACCATTGCATCCAATACATGGTCGCGATTCCGCTGCTGTTCGGCAGGTTGACCGCCGCGGATTACGAAGATCAAATTGCCAACGATCCGCGCGTCGATGCGCTGCGCGCCAAAATGCAGGTCCGTGAGAACGCAACCTTCACGCAGGAGTACTACGACCCCAACAAGCGCTACATCGGCAACGCGGTGCAAGTGTTCTTCAAGGACGGTTCCGCGAGCGAGCGCGTGCAAGTGGATTACCCGATCGGGCATCGCAAGCGGCGCGAGGAGGGCATGCCGGTACTGGTGAGGAAATTCGAAGCGAGCGTCGCGGCGCATTTTGGCCCCAAGCAAACCGAGTCGATCACGGCGCTTTTCGTCGACCGGGCCGCGCTCGCCGCGATGCCTGTCAGCGAGTTCGTGGCGAATCTGGTGACCTCGGTTTAGCGGGCATCACCAGGGCGGCGTGATTTTCTCTGTGCTGCGATTCTCCGCAATGTACAGCGACGGCAGGAAACGGGACAAAAAGGTAAACTCGTCATAGCAGTGCTGCAGCAAGGCCCTGCCGAAGACGTCGGGGAAAATTTCCTCGATCTTCGCGGCATCCAAGCCAAGGCCGGGCAAGTCTTGACCCAAGTAGAAGTGACTGCGCAGGGCGCAGCCCCAGGGCGTATCTCTGCCGATGTGCAGCAGCCGGCCGCCGAGGATCTTTCCGTCCGCGCCGCGTTGCGGCTCGTGGGATGCGGCGATGCACGCGCAAATGGCCGCCGAAACGCGCCGCTCGGTCCGCGCTTGCGTATACGCCGTGGCGTCGAAGAATTCGCTGGGCTCGCGAAATTGAATGGACAGTTTCTGCGACGGCAAGCCTGAGAAATACTCCTCGACGATGTGAATGGAGCCTACCGGGGTGCCGTCGCGCGCCTCGCGCCAGTGGCTCGACACATGATCGATGGGATGCCACCAGATGTATTGCTGGGTGTCCGGGCGGGATCGAAACCACCATTCGAACATCGCGCCGCTGCAGCCGTGCAGATCGGTGCGGCAGGCGACGTGCAGCACGCCATTGGCGAATCGTTCGTAGCCGGTTTCCAAGGACATTGGCGCGGGTTGCAACAGCGCCGAGACTTCCGATAACTCCATGACACCCCCCTCTGCAGCCGCAGTCAATTCAGCCCGGCGCATGATAGCGCAAATGTAACGCATTACAAATGTGTTGACCGGCGCGCGCCGAAACGCTTAGGATATCGATTACATCAGCGCCAGCTTCGGCCCGCTCAAGAGTCTAATTCCACGAGTCGCGGAAAACGGCCGGTTTCGGGGGGGGGAATTTCGATGCAAGACCGATACGTCATCATGAATACCGGCTTCAAGAACATCGTCGAAGCGGGGGCGATCGCCGGTTACCAACTCAACATTCGCGAACCGTACTATCGCGGCACATTCTTGTCGTCGGTGCATTACTTCGACTTGGCGGTCGATGGAGCGAAAGTGCCACGCGAGAACATCAAGATCATGGTCGCCGGCAAGACCTTTACGCTCGATCAGATGGAGGAGGCCGACAACGTGCGCTGGCAGTTTGGCGATGCCGCGACGCTGCTGATACGCAAAGCCGGCGGCTTGACGCCGGGAATTCACGAGATCCGGGTCGGCATCGTCATTCGAAAATCCTACCTGCCGCCATCCGACCCCGAGCATTTGTATTCGGATTTCCCGGGGCTGTGGCGCGACGGCAAGTATTCGACGTACATCGAAGCGCCGTCGTTCATCACGAAAAAGATGACTCTCGTTCAATAATCGTGCACGACTAGTGCTTCACGATTTCGATCTCGTTGCCTTCGCTGTCCTTGATCAGGAAGCTCGATATGGGTCGTGGCGGCGGTTCTTGGCGAGTACTGACGAGCGCCCCGCGACTCTTCAGAAGACCATACACCGCATCCGGATCCGCAACCGAAAATACCATGTGCATCCAATAGGGCGGCGCCTGACGGGCGAGCGGATCCCGCGGATCGATCCCGGCTTCCTTGACGAGGGCGACTCCAAAGCCGGGAACCGCCAATTCCGCGAACTGCATCGTGCCATGACTGCCGCGTTCCTTGACTTCGAAGCCCAACATGCTTCGGTACCAGTTCACGGCGCGCTCCAGATCGAGCACCGAGGCGGTAATGTGGTGCGGCCGCAGGCCCAGGGGATTCGGCTGCGGGTGTGCGCCGCACGCCAGCATGGCGGTGGACAACCCCAAGATCAGAGTGCCGGTAATAACCTTGTGTCGCATCGTGGACCTCGGAGCCGAGCAGCGGATGTAACGCATTACAATCGAATTGACCTATCCAACCATACGTACGGACGGAATTGAGATGACCATTTCACGCAGAGCATTTCTCGAGGCAACCGTGGCGGCGACGTCCGCGTTGGCGTTCTCGGCCGGAACAGTGGGCGGCGCGCAGGCGGCCGAGCCCAAGCACAAGATCAAGCGCGGCGTGGCGATGTACTCCTTTCAGGAAGAGTACTTCATGCGGACCATGACGGTCGAGGATTGCCTGCGGCAGATGTCGGATATTGGCGCCTACCGCATCGAACTGCTTGCGGAAATGATGGTTCCGAATTTCCCGAATCCGAGCGACGCCTGGGTCGATCAATGGCACGGTTGGGTCGATAAGTACAAGATGGTGCCGACCGCCTATACGCAATTCATCGATACGATGCGCACCAAGACGCACAATTTGACGGTCGAGGAGGGTGTCCAGACCATGATGCGGGACATCAAGCTGGCCAAGCGCCTCGGTATCCCGAAAATTCGCGCGCTGGTGGGCACGCCGGTCGATATTCTCGAGGCAACGGTGCCGCAATTGGAAAAGGAAAATGTGTGGCTCGGGGTGGAGATCCACTTCCCGATTCCGATCAAAGGACACTTGGTGGAGCGTCTGTTGAAAATTGCGGACAAGACCGATCACTTCGGATTCGTTCCGGATTTCGGGATCTTTCAGAACAAACCCAACCCCTACCAGCGCGATCGCATGGTGCGCGACGGAGATCTTACCCACGATGCGGCCTTGTTCATCGAAAATGCCTGGGAGAACAAAGTCGACAAGCAAAAAGTAATCGCCGACGTCAAAAAGATGTCGGCAGGCCCCGGCGCGCAAGGCTACGTGGAGAACGTGTACGGCATCGTCGCGCAGGATCCCCGCGATCTGCTGCCGATTATGTCGAAGTGCCGGCACATTCACGGCAAGACGTGGGGCTTGACCGAAGCCTGTGTCGACCCGGCGATCGATCTGACTCAAGTCATACCGACCTTGATCAAGGGGGGATATGATGGTGACATTGCGACCGAATACGAGGGGCAGCGTTGGGTGCAGGATGTCGAACCGTTTAGCGCGGTGGAGATGATCGACCGTCATCAGGTGATGTTGCGGCGCCTATTGGGCGAAATCTAGGTATCCCGGCACCGTGCGTATTCAGACTCGGCTGTGCGCAATGATGTTTCTCCAATTCTTCATCTGGGGCGGCTGGTTCGTCACCATGGGCAGCTTCCTGGCGGCCAACCTGGGCGCGAGCGGCGCGCAGATCGGGGTTGCCTACAGCACTCAGTCGTGGGGCGCGATTCTTGCGCCTTTCATCGTGGGTCTGATGGCGGATCGCTTCTTCAACGCCGAACGGTTGCTGTCGGTTCTGCATTTGGCGGGCGGCGCCTTGATGTTTGCGCTCGCGCGCTCCAGCCACTTCACATCGTTCTACCCGTGCTTGCTCGCTTACATGATCCTGTATATGCCGACGCTTGCGCTGGTGAACTCGATTTCGTTCCGTCAGCTCGCCGATCCGTCGAAGCAGTTCGCGAAAATCCGCGTGTGGGGAACGATTGGTTGGATCGTCGTCGGCTTGATGATCAGCTTCGGTGATTGCCGGAGTTGTGCACCAGCTGGGAGATACAGTTGTACAGCTGTTCGAGGATGGCGTACCCGGTTCGCACCGGGAACTAGCGTCCACCGAGGACTCAGGACCCAACCTACCGAGGGGAACGAATGATGAACGTGCGTAAAGGATTGCAGACCAAGGCCAAGAAAGTGGCGTTCGGGGTTGGCATGGGCGCCCTCTTGTCTTTTCCCGTCGCGACCATGGTCACGAGCACCGCTGGAGCCACCACACCGGCGGCCTGCTACCCCGGTTGTAGCGCCCCGAGCACCGGCCTGCCCACGACGAGTGGCAGCGGAGCGGCAAGCTCGATCACCACACCCGCTTCCGCCGCGTCGTCGACCGGCAGCCTGGCCTTCACGGGAGCGGACCTGAGCGAGCTCGTCATCATCAGCGTCGGCGCCCTTGGTGCGGGAACCGTGCTGGTGCGCTACAGCCGTCGCCGTCAAGCCGCATAAGTCTCACGGCGGCGTCAGCCGCCATTACACCCGGGCTCTTCCCGGGCGTCGGTAAGGGGGGTTTCCCACAAACAAGCGACCCGGGTCGAACCGGGTCGCTTGTTTAATTCCGGGTCCTTGGCGCGCCTGTCCCGATGGTCAACCTTCGACCAGGTTGAGTGGAATGCTCCATATGAGGCGCGTCCCGCCCTCCCTCGACGTGCCCAACTCGAGGCGTCCCCCCAGGCGCTCCGCCCGGGTGCGCATGTTCTTCAGGCCACGGCCGTCAGCCCCGGCATCAGCCATTCCCCGCCCGTCGTCGACCACTACCAATCGGAGATCGTCTCCCGCCGCGACCGTCACCGCCACATGGGTGGCGGCGGCGTGCCGACCGACATTGGTCAATGCTTCACGTAACGTGGCCAGCGCGTGATCGGCCACTGATCCCGAGACCGCCGTGTCGATCAAGCCGGTAAAGGTGACGTGAGGCACCGCCCCGATGACCGGGGTGAGCTCGTGCAAGAGATCGAAGACCATGCGCCGGAAACCATCCTGATTGATGGTCATCTCAAGATTGAAGATCGCGGTACGCAGGTGGCGAATGGTCTCGTCGAGCTTGTTGATGGCGTCACCGATTCTGCTGGCAACTTCGGGACGGTCGACCAGTCGAGCCGTCCCCTGCAACGACAGCCCTACGGCAAAGAGCCGCTGAATCACGGTGTCATGGAGGTCTCGTGCGATGCGATCACGATCTTCGGTGAGCGTGTGGTCGCGCGCCACGCCGTGCAGCCGAGCGTTCTCGATGGCGATGCCGGCCGCCATCGCCAGCGTCACCGCGGTCGCCTCGTCTTCCTCGGTGAACTCCGGCTCGCCGTGCTTGTCCGTCAGATAGAGATTGCCGTACACCTCGCCTCGTACCCGCACGGGCACGCCGAGAAACGACGTCATGATCGGGTGTCCACTCGGGAAGCCGAAGCTGTCGGGGCTGTGCGAGAGGTCGGCCAACCGCAATGGCTTCGCCTCGATGATCAACGTTCCGAGAACGCCGCGGCCTCGAGGGCGGGGACCGATGGCGAACTCCTCGTCGGGCTCGAGCCCCACCGTGAGGAACTGATCGAGCGTCGTGCCGTTTTCGCTCAGCACACCGAGGGCACCGTAACGGGCGTCGACAAGTGAGCACGCTTCCGAGACCAAATGACGAAGGACGATGGGGAGGCTGAGCTCACCCTCCATCATGAGCATCGCCTGCACGAGCCGGCGCAGCTTTACCGGGTCGTCGATCTTGTCCAGTGGCGTCACGCCCCCTAGGGTACCGGTCGGGCGCGTCAGGCCCGAAAGTTGCAGTATGGGTGCGTCGGGCCCGAAAGTTGCAGTATGGGTGCGCCTGGCCTCTCGCTTCGTCCCAGAGACCCAGGCCGTGGCAAGATTGTCCCAATGACGATCCGCATCTTCGTGCTCGATGACCACGAGTTGGTCCGGACCGGGCTACAAACACTTCTCGAATGCGAAGAGGACATGGACGTCGTCGGCCAGGCCGCCACCGCCCAACACGGGTTGGAGCAAATTGCTGCGCTCCAGCCCGACGTGGCGATTCTCGATGTCCGCCTCCCCGATGGCAGTGGCATCGAAGTCTGCCGGGAGATTCGATCCCTCCATCCCGATGTCGCCTGTCTCATGTTGACGTCCTACGCCGACGACGAGGCTCTTTTCTCGGCCATCATGGCGGGGGCCGCCGGCTATGTCCTCAAGGAGATCGGCGGGAGCGACCTCATCGGTGACATCCGGCGGGTGAGCCAAGGGGCGTCCCTCATCGATGCCACCCTCTCGAAGGACATCTTCGACCGCCTTCGCAAGAGCCAGAAGACCGAGGCCAGGCTTTCCAGCCTCTCGCCC